>NZ_JBSGUP010000216.1:0-11874 GCF_053607985.1 Streptomyces sp. NPDC055078 | reverse complement strand
GGAGTGGTGCTCTAGTGGTGCGCTACTCGACCGTCACCGACTTCGCCAGATTGCGGGGCTTGTCGATGTCCCGGCCCATCGCCAGCGCCGTGTGGTACGCGAAGAGCTGGAGCGGGATGCCCAGCAGGATCGGGTCCAGTTCGGTCTCGTTCTTCGGTACGACGATGGTGTGGTCGGCCTTCTCCTGCTCGCGGTGGGCGACCGCGAGAATCCGCCCGCTGCGGGCCTTGATCTCCTCCAGCGCCGCCCGGTTCTTCTCCAGCAGATCGTCGTCGGGCACGATCGCCACCGTCGGCAGCGCGGGCTCGATCAGCGCCAGCGGCCCGTGCTTCAGCTCGGACGCCGGATACGCCTCGGCGTGGATGTACGAGATCTCCTTGAGCTTCAGCGACGCCTCCAGCGCCACCGGGTAGCCGCGCACCCGGCCGATGAACATCATCGACTGCGCGCCCGCGTACTCCTCCGCCAGCTTCTTGATGTCGGCCTCGGACTCCAGGATCTCGGTGATCTGCGCCGGGAGCCTGCGCAGCCCCTCGATGATGCGCTTGCCCTCGGAGACGGACAGATCGCGGATCCGGCCCAGATGCAGCGCGAGCAGCGCGAAGGCGACGACCGTGTTGGTGAAGCACTTGGTGGAGACGACACAGACCTCGGGCCCCGCGTGCACATAGGTACCGCCGTCGGCCTCGCGGGCGATCGCGGAACCGACCACGTTCACCACGCCCAGCACCCGCGCGCCCTTGCGCTTCAGCTCCTGGACGGCGGCGAGGACGTCGTACGTCTCACCCGACTGGGAGACCGCGATATACAGCGTGTCGGGGTCCACGACCGGGTTGCGGTAGCGGAACTCGGACGCGGGCTCGGCGTCGGCGGGGATGCGCGCCAGGGACTCGATGAGGCCCGCGCCGATGAGCCCCGCGTGGTACGAGGTGCCACAGCCGAGGATCTTCACCCGGCGGATGCCCCGGGCCTCCCGCGCGTCCAGGTTGAGCCCGCCGAGGTGCACGGTGGAGAACCGGTCGTCGATCCGCCCGCGCAGCACCCGGTCGACCGCGTCGGCCTGCTCGGAGATCTCCTTGTGCATATACGTGTCGTGGCCGCCCATGTCGTACGACTCGGCCTCCCACTCCACGGTGGTCGGCGTGGCCGTCGTCGTCGAGCCCTCGGTGGTGTACGTACGGAAGTCGTCGGCCTTAAGGGTGGCCATCTCGCCGTCGTCCAGGGTGACGACCTGGCGGGTGTGGGCGACGAGCGCGGCGACGTCGGACGCGACGTACATCTCCTTCTCACCGATGCCGAGAACGACCGGGGAGCCGTTGCGGGCGACGACGATCCGGTCGCTGAAAGAGGCGTGCATCACGGCGATGCCGTAGGTGCCCTCGATCAGCTTCAGCACCTGGCGGACCTTCTCCTCCAGGGTGTCGGCCTGGGAGCGGGCGATGAGATGGGTGAGCACCTCGGTGTCCGTCTCGGAGGCGAAGACCACCCCGTCGGCCTCCAGTTTGGCGCGCAGTTCGGAGGCGTTGTCGATGATGCCGTTGTGGACGACCGCGACCAGGCCGTCGGGGGAGAGGTGCGGGTGGGCGTTGGCGTCGCTCGGGGCGCCATGGGTGGCCCAGCGGGTATGGGCGATCCCGGTGGTGCCGCTGAAGCGCTTGGGTACCCGGGCCTCCAGATCGCGGACCCGGCCCTTGGCCTTGACCATCTTGAGGCCGGACGCCTTGGGGCTCGTGATCACCAGGCCCGCCGAGTCGTAACCCCGGTACTCCAGCCGCTGGAGCCCTTCCAGCAGGAGTGGTGCACAGTCACGCCTGCCGATGTATCCGACAATTCCGCACATGTAGGTGTTGCTCCTCCGTAGATCGGTGTGTGCCCGGACGGTCGGCCGCTCAGCCGTAGACGATGCGGCGCAGCTGGCGGAGCGACAGCTCCGGCGGCGCCACGGCGCGGTGCGGCAGCTCGGCCGCGATCCGCTCGAAGATCTCCGTGTTCGCGCATCCGCCGGCCCGCAGCTCACGGTGGCGGCGGCGGACGTAGTCCTCCGGCCGCTCGTCGAAGTACGCCAGTACGTCGAGCACCACCCGGGCCGCGTCGCCGCGCGGGAGCGCGGTACTGCGGACCAGATGGTCGATGAGGTCGTCATGTGAGGGCAGACGATCGGGCCGACGTTGTTCGAGCACCTGTCGATATTGGAGGTTCGGCAGGGGTGATGGCAAGAATCCTGCCCGATTCCGGGCACAGGATCGCTAAAGCTGCTTGAGGATCGCCTGTTTGGCGGTGGTGAACTCGTCCTCGGTCAGTATTCCGGCCGTCCGCAGCTCGCCCAGCTCCCGCAGCCGGCGCAGCAGCGCGTCATGATCGCCGGCGCCCGTGCTGTCCGGTGCCTTGGTCAGGGCGCCGGCGATTCCGGCCGGGGCCGGGGCGGGGGCGCCCGGATGGGGCATCCGGGCCACGACGGCCGCGGCGGCCAGGGCCATCAGCGGGTCCTTGCGGAAGCCCCACAGCTCCACCGCGTGCGGGTCGTACTTCGGCGGGGCGGTGGTCGCGGACCGGGTCACGGTGAACCGCAGATAGCCGTTGTCCAGTCCGGAGGACGGCAGCCACTCGACCGCCTCCACATCCGCCAGGGCGATGGTGCGGGCCCCGCCGGACGACTTGGACTCCTCGGTCTTCCAGTTCCACGCCAGCCGGATCTGGTCCCCGTCGAAGGTGACGGTCCCGTCGCCCGCGCCGACGGTGAGCGGCAGCGCCGGGCCCGGAAGCAGATAGCGGTCGACCGAGGTGGTGGGGATCTGCTCCAGCAGCAGCGCGTTGCGCACCTCGTCGACGAAGTACTCCGCCACGCCCATCCGGTCGCCTTCCACCGTCAGCTGATACGGATCGGAACTCTCGTCCAGCTTGCCGCCGGAGATCTGGAGCAGCGGATCGGCGCCGTCGCGCAGCCGGAGCCGCAGCCGTCCCGACTTCTTGCCCGGCGCGAAGGAGATCCCGGCGAGCGCCGCCAGCGGCACGGCCAGCTCGCCCAGGGTCTTGCGCAACAGGCTCACCGTCTTGTCGGAGCCGGGCACGATGCGCACGGTGTCCCCGTCGAAGGTCCAGGTGCCGTCCTTCTGGATGATTTCCGCCATGCCGGGGATTGTTCCACTTCGCCGCCGGGGCGAGGGAGGTGTCCGCCCCTCTGCCCTCCGCCCCTCGGCCCTCGGCCCCGTATGGGCGGTGCCTCCTGCCTGGCGAGCGCACGGTGCCTCCTGCCCGGCGAGGGCGGTGCCTCGCGCGGGCGCGGGCGTGAACCCCGGCGGGAAGCGTGGAACGGCTCCTTCCGGTGCAGCGGAATGGCACCCTCATAAGGGGCTTGATTCCGATGGCCTCCCGCTCTGTCCCAGTGTCGGTAATGGTCTAGACCTGAGGTCGGTCGCGGTGCACGATACGCATGGTGGACGTCCTCAGCCGCGACGTCCGGCGAAGGGACCCAGCCGTGAGAATGCCCGGAACGCTTCCACGATTGTTCGGCGCACTGCTCCTCATCTCCGGGGCGGGCGTCGGCTGCTCCGCGGACGACAGTGATACGGGGACGGGGGAGGAGTCCGGCGGCCATGCCCCCGCCGTGCACGCGCTCGGCCGGATCATCCCCGCGCCCCGCACCGTACGGCCCGGCGGCACCCCGTTCGTCCTGAGCCCCAAGGCGGCGATCCGCGTCGGCGACTCCCGCGAGGTGCGCGCCATCGGCGCCTATCTCGCCGGGGTGCTCCGCCCCTCCACCGGCTACGCCCTGCCCCTCCTGGGCGACGCACCCGACGGCATCCGGCTGTTGCTCAGCCCCGACGACCGGGCACTCGGCGACGAGGGCTACCGGCTGGAGTCCTCGGGCGGCGCTCTCACCCTGACCGCGCACCGGCCGGCCGGGCTGTTCCACGCCGTACAGACCCTGCGTCAGCTCCTGCCGCCCGCCGTGGAGAGGGACACCCGGCAGCCGGGGCCCTGGAGCGTCCCCGGCGGCACCATCACCGACACACCGCGCTACGCCTACCGGGGCGCGATGCTCGATGTCGCCCGGCACTTCTTCAATGTGGACAAGGTCAAGCGCTATATCGACCAACTGGCGCTCTACAAGGTCAACAAGCTCCACCTCCATCTCTCCGACGACCAGGGCTGGCGTATCGCCATCGACTCCTGGCCCCGGCTCGCGACCCACGGCGGCTCCCGGCAGAGCGGCGGCGGGGCCGGCGGGTACTACACCAAGGCGCAGTACCAGGAGATCGTCTCCTACGCGGCCTCCCGCTATCTGGAGGTCATCCCCGAGATCGACATGCCGGGGCACACCAACGCGGCCCTCTCCTCGTACGCCGAGCTGAACTGCAACGGCGTCGCGCCCCCGCTCTACACCGGGACCGATGTCGGCTTCAGCTCGCTGTGCGCGGGCAAGCCCGTGACGTACGACTTCGTGGACGACGTCGTACGCGAGGTGGCCGCGATCACCCCGGGGAAATACCTCCACATCGGCGGCGACGAGGCGGACCTCACCAGCGAGGAGGACTACGCCGCCTTCATGGTCAAGGCGCAGGCGACGGTGGGCAAGTACGGCAAGACCGTGATCGGCTGGCACCAACTGGCGGGCGCGGAGCCGGTGCCCGGGGCGATCGTCCAGTACTGGGGCCACGACAACACCGAGACCTCAGAGCGCGAGGAGGTCGCCGCCGTCGCGAAGAAGGGCACCCGGCTGATCCTCTCCCCGGCGGACCGCACCTACCTCGACCACAAGTACACCGACGTCACCCGCCTCGGCCTGAAGTGGGCCGGTCTCGTCGAGGTGGACCGCGCCTACGACTGGGACCCCGCGACCTACCTCCAGGACGCCGGAGTCCCCGAGGACGCGGTCATCGGCGTCGAGGCGCCTCTCTGGTCCGAGACTCTGACATCGAGCGACGAACTGGAGTACATGGCGTTCCCGCGGCTGCTGGGGGTCGCGGAGCGGGGGTGGTCGCGGGGTGGCGACTGGGACGAGTACAAGCTGCGGCTGGCGGCGCAGGCGCCGAGGTGGGCGGCGCTGGGGGTGGGCTTCTACAAGTCCCCGAAGGTGCCATGGGTCATGGGCTGACCTCTGGTTGCCGGGGCGCCGCGGTGCCCCCGGACCCGCCCGGTTGCCGGGGCTCCGCCCCGGGCCTCCCCCTACGCCCTGCGGCGTGGGGGCCCAGCGCCTCAATCGCCGGCGGGGCTTGGTTTGGTTGTCCTGGGCTGCAAGCTGCCGCGCGTGGCATGGGCGGTCACATCCAGCCCGTCCGGCGATTGAGGACACGCCCGGAGGGCGTGCCGCTCCACGGTGGCGCGGGATTCGTACGTCGGGCGCGACCCGGTCCACCGGGACTACGTGTCCGGTTCAAGCTCTCCGGGGACCGGGGCAGGGGTCAGGCCCACCACATGCTTGGGGCACGCGTAGAGGGGCGCCTCAGCCTGGGGCGCTTTTTTGTTGTCGGACGGCCGTAGCCGACCTGCCTATCTCGCCCGACTCGCCCGCCTGTCTGAGTCGCACGGCTGGGTTGGCTTGTCTGCGCTCTCCGCATGTCTGAGACTCCGAGCGGCCCGTATGTCCCGCGCGCTCCGTATATGAAGGTCCGGGATGCGCTTGCGGCTGATATCGCGTCGGGCGTGTACGGACCGGGTGACCCGATTCCGTCGGAGTCCGAGCTGTGCGAGCGGTTCGGGGTGGCCCGGGAAACGGCGCGTCGGGCGGTGGTGCGGGTGCTCCGGGACCGTGGGCTGATCTTCACGGAGTGGGGAAAGGGTTCATTCGTCCAGATCGAGACCGTTCCCGAGCCTCCCAGGGCGCAGCATCGTCACGACCAGGCGCTTTGCGTGCCGGACATGTTCGGCACGTGACCGGTCGAGGCTGCGGTGGCTGGCGTTCGATAGGCCATCGCACCGGCCGTGGACCGGGATGCCTTTCGTCACGGGGCATCAGGCTGCGGTGTCGTCGCCGATCTGGAGTTCGTTCACCCATTCCTGGGCGGCCGCGAGGCTGGGAGCGGTGCCGACCACCTCGTACACGAACCCGGTCCACTCCTCCAGGACGCGCGGCTCGTCGGGCCGGAGGTGGCCGGCGCCGCCGTGCACGGGCCGGTGACGGCGGTAGAGGTCCATCGGGGGGCGGCGCCGTTTGTTGTAGGCGGCGAGTGGGTCGTCGGCGTCCACGCGCGGCACGGCGCGCGACGGTTGGTTCGACGGTCCGGGTCGGCGGTGCTTGCCCATGCGCTCGATGCTCTCAGGCCGCGATCGTGGTCGGCCGGGCGGCGGCCAGTTCCTTTGCCCGGATCCGTACGTCGTCGATCGCGGCGGTCTCGTACGGGCGGGCCGCGTCCAGCAGCGTGTTGAGCCGGGACACGACGAGGGTGGAGTCGACGCGGGCTGCGTCGTCGAGCGCCTGGTGGGCCGCACCGGCGCCCCGCTCGGCCTCGCCCTCGTCGAAGAGCGCGGCGGCCAGGCCGACGCGGTCCATGACGCGGACCCGGTCGAAGCCGGGCTTCCTGAGCTTGAGGGCGTCCTCGAAGTGGACGCTCGCGGCCCTGCGGCCACGGCCGAGCGCAGCAAGGTCTCGGGCGGAGACCGCGCGGGCGCCCGCGTGCTCGGCCGCGTCGAAGTACGCGACCCATTCGGGGACGTCGTCGCCGAGACCGTCCGCCAGGAGCTCGTCGGCAGTGCCGAGGTGCCTCTGGGCCGCTCGCTCGTCGCCGAGGGCCGCGTGCACCCGGCCGATCTGCGAGGAGACCAACGCCTTCGTCGCGGGCAGTGTGGCCTTCTTGGTGGCGACGCCGAGCAGGCCGAGGGCCTCCTGGGGGTGCCCGAGGTAGATCATCTGGTGGGACATGCGGGTGACGATCTCCACCCCGCGGTCGCGCTGCCCGGCCTCGCCAGCGGCGTACGTGCCGTAACTCCACAGGCGTTGGGCGATGCCGAAACGGCTGGCGTCATGGCTCACCCAGCCTGCGAGCGCCGCGAGGTCGGCGGTCGCCGCGAACACCCGGGCCTTCAACTTCGGTGGGACGCCGTCCTGGATACGGCGGGCGACCTCGTCGAGCTGGGCGACGATCGCCGAGCGGTACAGGCCTCCACCTTTGGAGGCGTCGGCCTTGGTGAAAAAGGCGGTCACCTTTTCAAGGGTGGTGACGGTGTCGGCGTCGAAGCCCTTGTGTTCATGGTTCAGCGCGCGGGCGGTGCCGCCCAGCATCCGTTCGGCGGCGAGGATCAGCGGGGCGCCGACGGCGAGCTTGAGGGTGTCGCGGCGGTTCATGAAGTCCATCTGCGTCCATCCGGCCAGGGCCTGGGCGGCTGCTTCGGTCAGCAGCGGGAGCTGGATGCTATCCAGCACCACACCGGTACCCGTCAGGCCGAGATCACCGGGAGTGAGCGGCTGGCCGACCGCTTCCGAGAGGACGTCGGCGAGCAGGGCGGGGACCGGCGGACGGGGCTTCTCGCCGTCGATCCAGCGTCGGATACGGGTGGCGTCAGGGGCGATCTGCCGGTGGCCCCGGGCTTTGCCCGCCAGGGCGATCCGGCGGGCGATCTCCCCGTGGGACAGGCCGCTCGCCGCGGTCCACAGCTGGACATCGCTGTCTCGCCCTCCCCGCCTGTGTATACGGAGCGTGGCATTTTCGCCACGGTTCGCGACCCTTACAGTACTGGTCAGGGCCATGGGTGGGCATCGATTCTACTCAAGCGGGGCTGATCGGCTTCCGCTTCATCCAGTGGGGAAAGGGTGAGCACATGGCTACACCGACCGCTCAGGCACCGTGGGCGATGGGGCTGGTCACCGACCGGCTGCCCGTCGGCCCGCCGTCGTACGCCGCGGTGGTGCTGGACGGGGCCACGCAGACCGCCCGCTACACCGACGCCGCCGGCCAGGTCGTGGAGATGGGCAAGCACGGCACGTCGAAGACGACCGGCACGGCGTCGATGTCCGGGGGCGGGGACGGACAGAACCCGCAGCCGCAGACCCAGGACGACAACACCACCGACTACGAGTCGGACTGACCGATGGCCTCCACCGTCCTGGTCGTCACCGCGCTGGAAGACGTCACCGCGGACTGGGTCATCGCCGCGCTGAACGAGCGTGAGGTGCCCGTCGTCCGCGTCGACCCCGCCGACATCGGCACCGGGCTGACCTTCGGGGCCCGCATTGATGTGGGGGTGCCCTCGTGGGGCGGGCGACTGCGTACGGCGAGCCGGGAGGTGGAGCTGGGGGAGGTGGCGGCGGTCTACTACCGCCGCCCCACCCCCTACGCCGCCCGGTATCAGCATCTGCCTCCGCAGCAGCGGGAGTTCGCCGCCGCTGAGGCGAGGCACGGGCTCGGCGGCATCCTGAACACCCTGCACGGAGCCGTCTACGTCAACCACCCGGCAGCAGTGACCCGCGCAGACTTCAAGCCCGCCCAGTTGCAGAGGTTCACCGAGCTCGGGCTGTCGATCCCGCCGACCCTGGTCACCAACGATGTCGAGGCGGCTCGCAAGTTCGCCGCCGAACACGGCCCCGTCATCTACAAGACGTTCCGTGGCCTGCCCCGGGACGAAGACGGGCACACCGGCGCGATCTGGGCCCAGCGCATTGATCCGGAGACCTTCGACGACTCCCTCGCGGTAACCGCCCACCTGTTCCAAGCCGAGATCCCCAAGACCGGGGACGTGCGGGTCACCGTGGTCGGCCGCCGTGTCTTCGCCCAGCAGATCGCCGCCCCGGATGGCGCCTTGGACTGGCGCCGCGGCAACTGGGCCGACCTGATCCACGCCCCCATCACCGTGCCTGCCTCCATCAATGCCGCGCTGCACAGCTACCTGGCCTCGTTCGGCCTGGTCTTCGGCTGCTTCGACTTCGCCCTGACCGGCGACGGAGATGCCCCGGAACACTGGACGGCGATCGAGTGCAACAGCAACGGGCAGTGGGGCTGGCTGCCCGATGCGCCGACCATCACCGAGGCGTTCGCCGACATCCTGAGCAGGAAGGAGGCGGGGCCGAGATGAGCATGCCCGCCGACCTTGAGACCGACTCCGTCCGCCTGCGCGAGGCGATGGCCAAGGGTCTCGCCGCCGACGGCGTTCTCGCCGATCCGGCCTGGCGCCAAGCCGTCGAGGCGGTGCCCAGGCACCGGTTCGTGCCCGGCTTCTACCTGCCCGCCGACGAACGTGACGAGCAGGGCCTGACGGTGTGGGAGCCGGTCACCACCGAACTCGATTACGGCCGCTGGCTGGCCGCCGCGTACTCCGACACCACGCTGATCACGCAGTTCGACGGTGAGGAACCCGACTGGAAGGCCCCCGTCGTACGCCACGGCGGGGCCCCGACGTCGTCCTCCACGCTGCCCTCGCTCGTCGTGCGCATGTGGGCGGACGCCGAGATCGCCGAGGGGCACACGGTGCTGGAGATCGGCACCGGGACCGGCTACTCGACCGCGCTCGTGTGCGAACGTCTCGGCTCCGCCGACGTAACGTCGATCGAGGTCGACGGCCGTCGGCTGGAGCAGGCGGCGAGCGCGCTGTACGGCCTGGGCTACACCCCGACCCTGGCGGTGGCGGACGGCCTGTACGGGTACTGGCCCGAGACGAAGTTCGACCGGATCGTGGCCGCCTGCTCCTTCCGCACGGTGCCGTCCGCTCTGCTCGCGCAAGTACGGCCGGGCGGGAAGATCCTGCTCACCCTGTCGGGCTGGCTCTACGGATACGCCCGCGTCCTGCTGACGGTGGCCGAGGACGGCACCGCCGAGGGCCAGTTGCTCGGCGGCACCGTGTCGTTCATGTCAGCGCGTACGCACGCGGCGCCGGTGTTCGGCAACCCCGCCCACTGGGCCGCGGGCCTGCCCGACAAGCCCCGGGCCACCCCGCACAGCCCGGAGCGCATCACGGCCGCCACCGAGGAAGCGTTCCACCTGCGGTTCCTCGCCCAGAGCGCGGTGCCCGACGCGCAGATGACGACCGTGGGAGAGGTGGTGCACCTGGTCGACGTTGTCACCGGCTCCGCGGCCACCCTCACCCCCGCAGTCGACGGATGGGCCGTGCGTGAGGGTGGCCCGGTGAAGCTGTGGGAACGGATCGAGCGCGTCCTGGACGCCTACGACACGGCCGGCCGGCCGGGACCGGAGACGTTCACGCTCCACGTCCACGGCGGCGGGCAGCACCTGCGGCGCCCGCAGATGCCCGGCCTGCTGCTGACGGTGAACGGCGTCGCGGCGGGCCTGCGCAACACGGGCTGACGCGTCCGGGAGCGCCTGGAGCCGGGAGGCCTTCCGCACCCCTGGCCCCGGGCACTCCCGCACCCGTGTGGCCCGTGCCCCCTGCCGGGGCTCCGCCCCGGACCCGGCGCCTCAATCGCCGGCGGGGCTGGATTCGCTTCCCTGGTAGTTCATCCGCCCGAGGGGGGCGAATTCAGCCCGTCCGGCGTTTGAGGACAGACCCTTGAGCTGGAGGGCTCGCGCGGTACGGGGGCGTCTCCGGGGGACTACGTGTCCGGGTCAAGCTCTCCGGGGACCGGGGCAGGGGTCAGGCCCACCACATGCTGGGGGCAGGCGTAGAGGGTGACGGGGGGACCGCTCGCGCGCTCGATGTGCCGGACGGGCATGGGTACGGGTGTCCACCGCTTGCAGACGCAGCAGGTCGCGCCGGACTCGGCGGGTGGCTCGCTGGTGAGTGCGTCGCGTGTCACGCGGGTACCCCCACGCGTGCCAGGTCGGCGGTGTCGAAGGGGAACGGAATGTCGTAGCCCATGGTCGCTGCTACGGCCGATACGCAGCGCTGCCGCTGCCGGTCGGCGGCTTCTTTGGCGAGCAGCCATGGTCCGATGCGGTGTCCCCACGGTGTGGGGATGCTCCGGGCGAGGACGTGCGCGGGGACGGGGGTGCGTGCGGTGCAGATGACCAGGGGCGCGGGCTCGGTACGGCCTGCGAGGTACTCGGCGGTGTGCCGTCCGGGCCGGGTTCGGCGCGTCAACGGAAGAACGTTCAGCACCCATACGAGGGCGCGGGCGATACGATCACGCATACGTCGTTCAGCTCCTTACGCAAGCTGTTTCGGCGGAGCCCCTTGGAACTGGGTCGGACCGGTTCCTTGGGGCGTTCTGTTGGTGGATCCAGATGGTGTGAGCACCGGGGCGACGCGTAGCCAGCACCCAAAGACGCCCCGGTCCGTGCCCGTATCGAGCGCGCACCGGGGCTGACGTGGGGTTGTGTCGCTGTTAGCTCCGGTCCGGTGTTCCGGGCCCGTGCGGGCCTGGGGGTGGTGCCCGCCCCTGCCGGTTGATTGCTTGGGGAAGCGTCATTGGCCGGCACGGCAGGGGCGGGGGTCAGGGGGTTCGCCGTGGGGTGGTTCGGGTGGCTGCGGCGGCGGTGCGGTCGCGTACGGGTATGTCCCAGGCGGTGAGCGTTGCTTTGAGCCAGGTGTGGGTGACGCCGTAGGTCTGGGCGAGGTCGCCGAGAGACGTGCCACCGAGGTACGTGGCGGTCACGGTGGCCCGTTCGGCGATGACGTGTTCCCGGGCGGCCCGTACTTCGGCGGGTGTGCGGCGGACGGTCGGGTTCTCGCTGGTCCGGCGGGGGCGCTTGGGTGTGTCGGGGATGCTCGCGCGGACGGTGTCGGCGTGTGCGGTGTTCTCGTGGAGGGTGCGGGCGTCGCTGACGCGGATGAACCCGTCGATGTCCCCGGCGGCCGACCGGGCGCGCAGGGCGGTTTTCAGGGTGTCGCAGAGGTGGCAGGGGTGTGCGGGGCGTGGCCGGGTCAGTTCGGTGATCGCGGACATGGGGTGCCTTTCGGGGAGGGCGGCCCCGGTCGCCCCTGCCGGGGAGGGCAGGGGGTGACCGGGGCCGGGGGCAGGGAAGTGGCCTGCCCCTCTTCCCCCGGGCC
>NZ_JBSGUP010000215.1:0-11884 GCF_053607985.1 Streptomyces sp. NPDC055078 | reverse complement strand
TGTGCCCCCGGCAGGATTCGAACCTGCGACACCCGCTTTAGGAGAATGGCTTTTCGAACTTCCGGGGCGATCCCCGGACCTGCGATCTGCTGGCCATTGTTGCAGGTAGATGGCGTGTTGAGGGGGTCTCGGTGGGCTGGATCGGCAGTTTGGCTACACGTTGACTACGATCTTATGCAGTCTGACTACGCAAGATCGTCTCCTAAATATCTCCTAAATGATCAAGCTGTATGCGCTGGTCAGCGGGGCAGAATGAGAGCGGCCCCCTCCATGTACCGGAGGGGGCCGACCCGCGCCGAAGAGCAATGGGGGCCGGCCATGAATGCCCTCCGGCACGCTTGTTCGAACTCGCGTTCGATATCTCTAGGATATGGCGATCGTCACGAGGGCGCTATCACCCGGAAGGGTGAACTCCGCACGCAGGTGACGTCATGATCAAATGCGACCGTTTGGGCACTGACTCATGCTCCGACCACACAGAGCGTTTGTCGAGTGCCTGCCCGCCGTACACCCCGACCAGCCTGGGTCCTCGCCCGCCGCGTCCAGCTCGGCCACCGCATCGCCACCCTCCGGCGCCAGCGCGGCATGTCCCAGGACGACCTCGCCGACCAGGCCGGGATGGAACGCCGCAGCATCCAGCGCTACGAAGCAGCCGTCCGCGACCCGAGATTCGCCGACCTCCTCCTGATCGCCCACGCCCTCGGCACCCCGCTCGCCGATCTGGTCCGCGACGAGGAGTAGGGCCCCGGTCTGCCCGGCGGGGGACACGGGCAGGCCGGGGCGGTCAGCGGGTGTCGCGGCGTTCGAGGACGTGGCGCGGGGTCGGGGTCGACCAGAACGGTGTCTCCGGCTCGGGTGCCGGCGGGGTCGGTTCAGCAACCGGGACGGGGACGGTGGTGGTGCGGTGGCGGTTGATGAACCGGCGCAGCAGGGCGTCGATGAGGCAGCACAACACAGGCGTACTCCAAGCACGGTGGGGGTGGGGCCCCGGTCCGTCCGCTACGGGGGGTCACGGGCGGACCGGGGCGGTCTCAGGGGGCAGGGTCGGGGCAGGCCCAGACCTCGGTGTCGAGGACGTGTGCGCCGTCCCGTGCGCGGGCCAATCCCCGGTGCACGGCCCCGCTCGTGAGGAGCTGTCCGCAGGCGTAGCAGGCCCGGCCCAGCGCCTGGTCCCACGTCAGATCCCGCACCGGGGGCACGGGTGCAGCGCTGCATGGCGGGCGGGTGGCAGGCGCGGCTGGCTCGCAGTCGGCCGGATCTCGGTGCAGGACGACGCGGGTATCCGGCGCTGATGCGCGGGGTATCCAGCGGACGGTTCCCTCGTCGGTGTGACGGCCGCAGGCGGCGCACGGCCCGCTTCCGTGCTCGGGCTGGTCGTCCCACATGGGGCTCATGTGCGGCTCACCTGTCCGTGCAGCGGGTGCAGCGGCAGGGCGGGTACGCCTGGGACATCATCGGCACTTCGGCTGGTGGGAGTACGCAGCTCTTCACCGGTGTGCGGTCGAGCGTCTTCGGGTCGACTCGGTAGACGCTGATGGTGAGGTCCTTGCGGGCGGTGCCGTCACCTGTGGTCGTCACGGATGCAGCATGGCGTGGGTACTCTGCGTTGCGCGGCGTCGGTGCAGGCGTTATTCCGGCGACATCGGGGGCGTCATTTCGGTGTCATTCCGGAATGGTTCGGTCTACCGTTCCCTCATGGCCACACCGAACAGCGCACTGCGAGCGGTCCGCATGGGCCTGCTCATGTCCCAGGACGATTTCGCCCGTGCCGTGCGGGATGCAGGCACCCGCGCCGGGCAGCCCAACGACGCCAACAAGCGCCTCGTGCAACGCTGGGAATCCGGCGCGACCACCGCGCCCCGCCCCGTGTACGCGCGCGCCCTGGAGTCCGTCACCGGACTGCCCATCGATGCCCTCGGCTTCAGCGGCATGGTGATGGCCCGCGTCACCGAGGACGGCCACGGGGGCCACGATGTCGAGCCCCCAGCGGGCAGCGTCACCCCGACCGCCCACCCTCACGCGGACCCCAGGCCCTCGCACCGGAGCTACACGGGCGTGTGGCTCAGCCGGTACGAGTACTTCTCCAGCGGCCGCAGTGCCTCCTACGCGGGCCAGCACTATGTGGTGGTGCTCCAGCACGGGAACCGTCTCACGGCCCGCAGCCTGCCCGGGTCGTCGGACTCCCCCTTGACGATGGAGCTGGAGGCGGACGGCCACGTGGTCACCGGAGTCTGGACCGAGCAGACCGCGACCGATGGCTACTACCGGGGCGCGCGGTACCACGGCGCGATCCAGCTCCTCGTGGAGCCGACCGGCAGGCGCATGACGGGCAAGTGGGTCGGGTTCGGGAAGGAGTTCGACGTGAACACCGGGCCGTGGGAGCTGGTCTTTCAGGACGCCTCCACGAACAAGGCGACCCTGGCCGCGTACAACAAGCGGCCCGCCGCCTGACCCCGGGTACGACGAAGCCGCCCCCCGCCCAGCCCCGAAGGCCGGACAGGGGGCGAAGGGGGTTGCGGGGCCGGAGTCGAACCGGCGTCCGTACCGGGCATGACCCCGGCCGCTCTGTACCTGTTGAGCTACCCGCACCCCCTGGTCAGCGGAGGAGTGCGATCAGTCCGGTGGCCACGCCTGCGACTCCGGTCAGGGCACCGACCGCTTGTAGTGGCCAGCGGGTCTTCTTCCACTCCTCGACGTCGGCGCGGACCTCGGCGATCTCCTGGCTGGTCTCCGCGCGGAGGTCGCGCAGTTCCTGGTCCTTCTCGGCGCGGAGGTCGCGGAGGTCCTGCTCCGTACGGGTGGAGCGCTCGACGAGTACGGCGCAGGCGGTCTTGATGTCGCCGAGGTCCCGGCCGAACCCTGCGAAGTCTCCCCGCAGGCGCTCCAGTTCCAGGGCGACCTGCGTCGACTCCTGCGGCGTCACCACCTACACCCCCCGGGCCAGGGACGCCGAGTTACGCTCGGCTCTGAGCCGTGCGGCGAGTCCCTTCACCAGCGACACCGAGGCCGTGATCCCGCCGGTCAGGGCGGTGTACCACATGGACCCGTCCAGCGGCTGGGTGATCACCACCCCGGCGAGGAACCCTTCGAGGAACGCGGTGACGACGCGCTCGGTCAGGTCCTTCGCGTAGGTCGCGGCGGTCTTCACCACGGTGTCGGCACCGGGCAGGGAGTACGGACGGTCAGACATGAGGGTCTCCGATCAGGGGGTGATGGTGAAGCCGCGCTTGGCGGCGAGCTTCTTGAGGGACTCGGCCCCGGGCAGGCCGTCGGCGTCGGCGCCCTTGTAGCCGCAGCGGCGCTGCCAGGCGGCGTACGCCGCGACCGTGGCCGTGCCGAAATGGCCGTCCGCCATGTCGCGGGAGAGCAACCCCTCGGCAACCAGCGCCGATTCGACCACCTTCACCCCGTAGTACGAGACCGGGGTGCCCCGGCGGGGCGGGTCCGACCGAGCGGCGGCCACCAGCTTGGACAGGTCCACGCTCGGCTTCGCCCCGGCGCCCGGCTTCGGGGCCGGCGGCCGACCCCCCGGACGCGGGGCTCCCCGCTGCACCCACTCGTACAGCGCGTCCCCCGGGCAGGCCGTCGGGTGCCCGTCGCGATGCCCGCGGATCTCGTTGCCCCCGCCGTTGGTGCGCAGCAGGTCGACCCCGTCGCGGATCGCGTGGAGCAGGTCGTCGGTCGGCTCCGTCAGGCCCTTCGACCCGATGAGCGCGACGATGGCGTAGTGGACGCGGTTCAGGTCCGCTGTCCCGTTGGCGCCGGTCCGCTTGCGCAGGCCGCGGCCTTCCAGGAGGTAGCCGTGGACGCAGGCGGCGTAGTTGTACGCCACATCGCTGTAGCTCTGCGTCTTGTCGGCGAGGTGCGCGCGGCGGACGTTTTTCCACTGGGCGATGCACAGGGCGTGGTCGTCGGCGAGGCTGGTGGAGACGGTGGTGCCGAGGTAGTGGACTTTCACGCCGCGCGTGCTGGATTGGGTGGGGGCGGCTGAAGCGGGCCAGCCGAGGGACGTGCGGGTGACGAGCTTCATCACACCCGCTCCCAGTCGTCGGCAAGGGCGTCGGTCTGGCTGATGACCCACGGGACGAAGTCGCCCTGAGCGGTGAACATCATCAGATACGGCCTGAACCGGCACACGGTCCCCTCCTCCAGACCTGTGGCTTCGGCGGTGTTCGCGTTGATCGGGATGCCGTCGGGGTAGCCCTTCTGGTGCACCACGAACATCCCTTTGCCGTTCCAGCCGGACCGGGCAACCCGGGCACCAGCCTTGAGGGCGCTGAGAGCGTCTCCGAAATCCATGTGTCCTCCTGGGCAGCAGAAAGCCCCGGGCCGGAAGGCGCGGGGCGGCGGGGGTTGGGGTGGCGTCAGGTCTCCATGAGGCCCTGGAGCCACAAGTTGCCGTTCGACGCGACGATCGTGGATGGGTCCACCGGGGTAGCGGACGCGCCGCTGTAGAGGTAGATGCGGGACAGGCTGAGTCCTGCGGAGATGCCGCACCGCAAGTCGATGGCGGCATACGTCTCATCCACCGTCACCTGAAGCGAGGTCACACGGACCGCACCGACCGCGTGCTGCACCTCGATATGGTCCGGGCGCCCGACGACCCCGGTGATCCCGGATGGCCGATGCCCGCTGTCGCTGATCACATTCCAGCCGGAGCCGGTGTTCCGGAGCGCCCCGCCGATCACCGCCAGGCCGGTCCCTGCCGTCGTGGACAAAATATGGGTCACCACCTCATACCTCCTCATAAATCGTGACGATCAAGGACGAATACACGCCCTGGAGCATCAGCTGATTGTTCGGCAGCGTGACCACCAGGCCGAGCGTGTGCGCACCCGCCGACGCAAGGACACCCGGGAAGGTCTGGGATACGGTGGCGCGGTCGTTGACGTGCCCCGAGGTCTGGAACACCGCAAATCGGTCGGCTAGGACGCCGTCGACCTTCAACCGGCCACTGGCGAGAGCGTTGGTCCCCGTGCCGATCTGGTCGAAATCCCAGACCGCAACCGCCGTGTACGTGGCGTTCGGCATGGTGGTGGACAGGTTGATCGACGTCGACGGCACGTCGAAGTCAGTCACGGGCCCGGTGGTCTGCACGGAGCCCACAGCCTCATAGGTCCGTGGCTGGAGCCGGTTGAGCTGCCCGGCGGTGACGGTCTGTCCGGCCAGGATCGGCATCGGCTCCTCCTAAAGTGCGGCGCGCATCGGATGAGTGAGGCTCAGGGAGGCACCCGCTGAGTGCGTCTTGCTGATGCCGTTGACGGCCCGTACGACGGTGAACGTCTGCGGGCTGGACGCCCCGCTGATCGCGGTGACGGTGACCTCCTCGCCTCCGCAGGTGACGGAGAACGGGAACATCGCGGGGAACGCCGCGCTCGTGATCCACAGCGGTCCGGCTGTCACCGCGACTGACCACGACGTCGCCGACGCGGACACCCCCGTGGACAGTTCGGATCCGTCCGTGTCCGCGCGTCCCAGGATGGGATCCTCGACCACGCCCACGGTCCACGGCCCGGCAGGGACGCACACGAGATCGAGCGTCCACTCGAACTCGCCGAAGTGATCCTCGAAGCCTTCGACCATCAGGTCCAGCGGCCCCGGCGGCAGATGGTCCGGCAGCCCGGTGATGCGGACGACGTCGCCCTCCATCAGGTCCAGCACCTGGGCTACGAGCTGCGGGTGCTTGTGCAGCAGCAGCCGCACCCGCGGGTACCGGTACTCATCCCACGTGCTCAGTGACACCAGCCATCCGGCGATGTCCGCGAGCGGGCCGTCCGTGTGCAGGGAGCGGGTGACGGCCTCCTCGTACGGGCCGATGCCGTCGGGGTGCGGCAGCACCGACATGGGCCCCTGTTTGAGGGTGGCTCTGGCTGAGCTACCGCCCTCGCGGGACACGGTGATGTCGTTGCGGGCGGCGTCCTCCACCACCGGCTCGAACGGGTGCGTCAACTGCGCATAATCGATCACGAGTGCGGGGGTCTGGTTGTAGAGAGACGCCCGCGTCCGGTACCCCAGAGCGAGCCGGTCCCGCTGCTCGAACAAAATCCCGCCGTCTGAGTCCTCGCACTCCTCCAGCAAGCTCAGTAGCTTCTCCGGGCCCTGCGGACCCATCTGCATCGACCCGCCCCCGTAGACGGCGACGGGTACCTGCTCCTCGCCGCCCAAACGCATCAGGCGGTCACCCGCGCTCTCGCCGAGGAAACCATCGTCCGCGCGGTCGTAGATCAGCGTGTTGGAGCTGCTGAAGATCCCGACATGGCCGACGACGATCCCGGCCGCCGAGGCTCCGCAGCGGGTCGTCGTCCGCGTCACAATCCCCGACGTCCCGGCGACGAGGACCTCAACGCCGTACCCGATACCCGAGACATCGATCCACCCCAGGTGGTACTCGACATTGGGCCCGATCTGGTTGGCGATGACCTCCAGCCGGTTCCACGTCCCGTAAAACGCCGTGGTCGCTGCGTTGAGGAAAGCGACCTCCGCGCCGAGGGAGTTGTAGCCGTGCAGCTCAATCGCCCCACCACCCGCCGACAGATTCACCGTGAGTTTGCGGAGCGGGCCAGTGGTCCGGAACTCCAGAATCTCCGTCGCCGTCGCAGGCAGCTCATCCATCCGATACACGTACGTCACCATCCACGCCCCCGTCGGCGCGTACGGCGGGATCTGAGCATCCATCGTGATGGACCCGCCGCCCACCATGCGAGGCAGCGCCGCAGACCCCGGCAGGCTGCTCTCCGCCCCGTACTGGAGCCCGGTAGTCCGCAGCGGCGGCACCCCCGCGATCGGGCTGTACGCCTGATTCGAGGCCGCCTCATCCTCCATCGGCCAGTAGGCCACCACGCTCGGCTCGGACGGGATCCGGCGCCGCAGCGTGGACTGGAGCGCCCCCCGGCCCGTCTCCAGGCGCCGCAGCAGACCCGCCCCCTGGACCGGCACGGTCACGTTGTGGCCGGAGGTATGCCACCGTGGCGTCCACTCCGGCACCTCGGTCAGACAGCGGACCCGCCGGCGGCTGATCGTCGCCCCGCCGGCCAGAGTCCACGGCCGTCCCGCGCTGTCCGTCCAGTTGGTGGTGCCGGGGGCGAGTCCGGTGAAATTCGGTGCCGCGACGAGGGTGCCGTTGATGCCGTTGCGGATCTCCATGGTGTGGATGCGGCCGACCGCGCCCGGGAACCCCAGGTCCGCCCAGCCGTCGCCGACGCGGACCGGGGCGGTGCTGGCGAACACGGACGTGACGCCCGCGGTGACGACCGGGGCGCCGAGTTGGGTCCACGGTCCGGAGATGGTCCGGGCGGTGTAGAAGGTCACCGTGTGCCCGGAGGCCCCGTTGTTGACGTCCAGGGTGACCCGGACGGCGAGGCGCCCGGATGGGGGGACGGGGAGGTCGACCGTACTGTCCCGCTCGATCGCGGACGTGCCCGCGGTCGACCACTCGAAGTGGAGCCTGCGGTTGCGCGCGAGGAGCAGCCACGACCTCTGATTGCCCGCGATCGTGCCCTTCCCGCACAGCTCCACACTGCCCCCGGCCAGCCAGTTGTCGAGGGACGCGTCGAGCCGGATGTCGAGGTCGCCGGTGATGTCCAGGCTGGCGTGGTCGACGGTCGTCGCCGCGCCGGGGACGTGCAGCGCCCCCGCGCCGCCGTCCACACTCAGCCGTAGCGGCGTGTTCCGCCCCAGCAGACCGAAGTACGGGCTGCGAGGGTTGCGGTTGTCGTACAGCCCCAGGGGCGACTCCAGCGTCAGGCCGATGTCCGCCGCCTCCGTACGCGCCCCCCGCGACCTCCGCCCACGCGTATGCGAGATCCCCGCCGCATGCCGCACATGACTGATAGGGGTCCAGGTCGAGCCGATCTGCAGCTCGACCTGGGCGTCCGGGAACGCCATACCCGCCTCCTATCGTCGTGTGCCGTACCGTCGGCTGCCGAACGCACGCTGAACGTCCCCGCCGCCCTTGACGTCAACCTGCGTCCGGATCTGCTCAGCCAAGAACTCGCCCCACTGCGTGCCGTCCCCGCGGACCTCCCACACGATCCGCTGCGCGCCCGCCCCGCCCGCGCCTGCGAACGCCGGCGCACCGCCCATGCCGAGGCCCGGCATCCCGCCCGCCGGGAGCGCCAGCGGACCGCCCACGCCGCCCAGGTGGGCCTGCGCGGCGAGCCGCCGGGCCGCCATCCCTACGGCATCCCTACGGGAGAGCATGCCCGCTGCCAGGTCCCGGGCGATGGCCTGCCCGGAGTAGAGGGTGTAGCCCTTGCCGGAGAAGGGGCCTCGCTTGGCTGGGGAGAAGGGGAAGAAGTCCCGCGCCCTGCCGACGACGGAGGACGCGGCGCGGCCTACGTCGCCGATGCGGGACATGATGCCGTCGATGAAGCCCTGGATCAGCCGTGAGCCGGAATACCAGAGCAGCCGTCCGACGTCGCCGATCGCCTCCGTCATCCGCCCCGGGAGCGAGCGCAGGACGCGAGTCGCGCCGTCGCGGAGTTCGCCGACTTTCTCAACGAATTTCAGGGCCATTTCGCCTGCGCGACGAGCCACGCCGGAAGCGATCTCCGCCGCGATGCGCGGGATGTTTTCCTTCATCCACTGGAATGCCTCGCCGGAACGGCGGCGAAAATTCGCTACGAAGGTAGCGGCCTGCTTAAATGCCTCGTCCCAGTCGCCCCGGAAGAGGGCTGAGACCGTCCTCAGGGCGGGTGCCACGAATTCGTCAATGAAATTCGTCAGCGTTTGTAGTGCGCCGACGAGGAGGCCGCCGAGGAGGCGTGCGAGCGGCCCCACGTAGGGCATGATTTTTTCGAGGAACATGATGTTGAATTCGAGTAGCTGGACGATGAGCGGGCCCAGCTCGACCATCAGTTCGGAGAAAGCCGTCGCGAGTTCGCCGAGTTCCGGGCCTAGCTCGATCAGCAGTTCCAGCAGCAGCGGGAAGAGATATGCGGTCAGTTCCAGGATTTTCGGCAGGAATTGCTCAAGAATGCCGGGCAACTTCTCCAAGATCGGCTTAAGTTGGGTGGCCATATTTTCGGCGACCTGCTTCGCGACGGGCGCGAGCTGCTTGAACAGCTCACCCAGGAACGCAAAAAGCGGCGTGAGCAAGGGGAGGATGTCGGTCGCCAGTTGCATGGCGAGGACCAGGAACGGGGTGACGACGGGGATCAGCTCGGCGAACGCGCTGGCCAGCTCAACGACGACCGGCCCGAGTTCTTTGATCAGCGGGCCCATTTGCTTGCCAAGTTCTTTGATCAGCTCTCGGATCGGCGGCCCGAGGATCTTGAAAATGGGCAGCAATTCCGTGAGCGCATCGGACAGGAGCGGCAGGGCTGTCGCGACCAACGTGCCGACCGTTTTGGAGATTTCTCCTAGTGCCTCCTGGAATTCCCGCGACCCCGTGAACGCCTTGAAGGCTGCTGAGATCTTTTCCAGGACCTGAAGGAAGCCGCCGCCGCCCGCCGCAGTGCCCTTGAGGATGTTCCCGATGCCGCCGAAAATGTTTTTGGCGATGCCGCCCATCTGGCCGAGGAGATCGATCGCCGTCTCAATGGCATCCTCCATGCCACCGGACTCAAACGACTTGGCCATCTTCTCGGACAGGCGGTCAAAAGCATTCCCGCCCGCTTTGGTGAGCCGCTCGAAAGACGGGGCAGCCGCTGCGCCGATCTGAATGAGCCCCTGGGTTACCTGACCCGGAATACGCGAAAGGTTCTTGAGACCCCCAGTGGCCCCGTCGAGCGCGACCCCCAACGTCCCGTTCTTCGCCATCTTCGACGCCGCAGAACCGACTCCCTTGCCCATGAGGTTCAGGGCTCCGGCGGCGTCGGTCAGCCCCTTCTTGAGGACTGGCAGCGTCGTCACGGCCATGTTCTTCATGACCGTGTCCATGCCGCTGAACAGCTTGTCCTGCACGGCCTGCTGGAGTTCCTTGAACTCGGGGGCCAAGCCTTTGACCGCGAGCGCGAACGAGCGCGCATTCGGGGAGAGCTTCTTCAGCGCCTCATCGAACTCGGCCGCTTTCGACGGATCGAGCGCGGCCGACACCGCATCGGACACGCCGACCATGCCGAGCTGGAGCGCCTTTGAGGCGAGCTGGACCGCGAACAGCGCCGTCACCGCGACACCAGCCGCCGGAGCGATCTTCGCCACCGCCGCAGCCAGCCCCGCCACCACCGGCACCGCAGCACCAGCCACAGCCGCCACCCGGCCCAGCGACAGAGCAGCCGACCCGATACCGGATGCGACACCCCGCAGCCGACTGAGGTCGATGTCGCCGATCCCGGACCGCAGCCGCCCCCACGCCCGGGAGACCTGCGCCCCCATGCGGCTGCTCTCATCGCGCAGCCGCTGGAACCGAGCCCTGATCGTGCGCGACTGGGCGTCCGCCACCGAGTTGTAGACGGTGACGATGCGCGTGCCGGCGCGCTCGGCATCGGAGAAACCATCGGCCAGGGCGCGTCCCATGACGGCTGACTCGTCGACGAACCGGCCGCTCAGGTCCCGCAGTCGGCCGTTGACGTCGAGGCGGAAGCCCTCCATCTGCAGCTGCGACCGGGCAAGGTTGCGGTTGAAGTCGGATCCGTCGGCGCGGATGTAGCCGACCAGTTCGCCGATGGTGAGCGACACGCGATCACCCCCGGGTGGTCAGCCGCGCAGGGCGGCTCGGATCTGGTCTGGGTCGTCGACGATCGACAGTTCGTCGCCTGCCACCCGGCGGAAGATCGCCTCGGGCGACAGGCCGTTGAGGAGGACCGAGAATCGCCTGCGGCTCAGGCGGACGATGTCGCGCGGCCCGAGCCGGTACTCCCGCTGGAAGTCCGCTTCGACCGCCCACCAGTGCTCGCGGATCGCGGTTTCGACGCGGCCCGGCGTGCCGCCCGGTTCGGCTGCGCCATTGCTTTTCCCGGGTCGTCGCTCGTGACGACCTCGTACGCCTCGCTGAACGTCATCTCCCGGCCGCTGGCCTGCGCCATGCCCCACGTCAGCACGGTCATCAGCTGGAGCTGCCCCATGCCGCCAGCGGCCCACTGCTCGAAGACGCCGTCGCCGAACAGGATGTCGACGAGGTCCGCGAACTCCTCCAGACGCGAGGATTCGTCGAGGTCTCTGAGGGCTTCTGCGCGCTCGGAGAATCCGAATGGCATGTCTGCGGGCACGGGGACGGTGACGCCGTAGATCTCCTCGGTGCGGTTCCCGAAGGTCTCGCGGGTGAAGTCGTCCCACGACTGGTGTGCCGCCCGCTTGGGCTTGGGGGCGGTCATGCGATCGCCGCCGTGGTCGCCGGGCCGGAGCGGGTGATGGTGACCGCCCAGGCGGCCTTGTCGTTGTTGCCGCCGCCCTGGTCGCCGAGCTGGAAGTGCGCGTTGGGCCAGACCTCCCAGGTGGTGTCACCTGGGGCAGCGAAGCGGAAGCCCACCAGGGAGTCGTCACCGAGGCGCTTCGCCTGCGCCTCCACGAGGGCCTGCCCCGGATCCAGGGCCCCGGTGACCGGGTCCTTCAGGCGAAAGCCCTCCAGCGTGATCGTTTTGCCTTCCTGCATGTTCTGGGATTCGGCGCGGCCTTCGGAGCCGAAGGTGGTGGTGTCGGCGGTCTCGTACTCGTGCGACTCCGAGAAGGTGTTGATGCCGCCTTCGCCAGCGCCTCCCTTGGCGGTCCGCAGAGGCACCCAGGTGCCGGGCGCGAGGAAGTCCTCGACTTCGAACCTGCAGTCCCTCGCGTTGTATTTCTGTGCTGCCATGTCTCCTCCGGGCATGACGAAGGCCCGCAAGCCGGTGGGCTGCGGGCCAGGGTGGGATAGGGGTCAGACACCCCATGTCGTTGGGTGTCAAGCGGCATGGGATTGGGCGTGGTGTGACCAGGCGGTTGCTTCGTCGTAGCGGGTACGGGTTTTGAG
>NZ_JBSGUP010000214.1:0-11924 GCF_053607985.1 Streptomyces sp. NPDC055078 | reverse complement strand
GGGCCGTGACGCCACGACCTGATCCCACACACGCGCCCCAGGTCGTGTCGTCAAAGTCCCTAGCGCATGAGCGTTCCCGCGCCCTCCCCCGTCGTATCGGTCGGCAGCGCCACCAGCCCCAGGTCCGCGCTCGCCGCCAGCAGCGGATGGGTCGGCAGCACCCGGACCGTGTAGCCGAAGGGGCCCGTACGGTCGAGGGAGAGCGTGCCCTCGTACATCCAGCGGCCCTCCAGGTCGGGGCCGCCGGCCGGTTTCAGCGGGGAGGGCCGGGCGTCGGCGATCGCGTCGTCGGGGTCGACGCGGCCCGCGACCGCCTGGACGTCCACATCGTCGGGGCGCAGCTCACCGAGGGCGATCCGCACCCGCAGGTTGAGGGTCGCGCCCAGTTCGGCGGTGCCGTCGGCGGCGGACTGCTCCAGGGTCTCCACATGGTCGACGGCCACCCGGGGCCACACCGCCCGCACCCGGTTCTTCCAGGACGCCAGCTCCCGGGCGGTCTCCGGGTCGAGGGAGCGGTGGGTGCGCGCGGCCGGGGCGTAGAGCCGCTCCACGTACTCCCGGACCATCCGGCCCGCCAGCACCTTGGGGCCGAGTGTCGTCAGCGTACGGCGGACCATCTCGATCCAGCGCTGCGGGAGTCCGCCCGCGCCCCGGTCGTAGAAGAGCGGTGCGACCCGGTGCTCGATCAGCTCGTAGAGCGCCGCCGCCTCCAGTTCGTCGCGGCGGTCCTCGCCGCTGGCCGAGCCGTCGGCGGTGGGGATCGCCCAGCCGAAGTCCGGCTCGAACCATTCGTCCCACCAGCCGTCGAGTACGGAGAGATTGAGCCCGCCGTTGAGCGCGGCCTTCATTCCGCTGGTGCCGCACGCCTCCAGCGGGCGCAGCGGGTTGTTGAGCCAGAGGTCGCAGCCGGGGTAGAGCTTCTGGGCCATCCCCATGCCGTAGTCGGGGAGAAAGACGATCCGGTGCCGTACGCGCGGATCGTCGGCGAACCGCACCAGCTCCTGGATGAGGCGTTTGCCGCCGTCGTCGGCGGGGTGCGCCTTGCCCGCGACGACGATCTGGAGGGGCCGGGTCGGGTGGAGCAGCAGTTCCCGCAGCCGGTCGCGGTCGCGCAGCATGAGGGTGAGCCGTTTGTACGAGGGGACCCGGCGGGCGAAGCCGATGGTGAGGACATCCGGATCGAGGACGCCGTCGACCCAGCCCAGTTCGGCGGAGCCTGCGCCGCGCTGCCGCCAGGAGGCCCGCAGCCTGGCGCGGACCTCGGTGACGAGCTGGTCGCGCAGTTCGCGGCGCAGCTCCCAGATCTCGGCGTCGGGGATGGAGGCGACGGCGTCCCAGCGGTGGGAGCCGCCGACGGACAGGGCGTCCTCGGCGCGGCCCGCGCCGATGGTGCGGGCGGCGAGGCGCATGACCTCGGGCGCCACCCAGGTGGGCGCGTGAACGCCGTTGGTGACGGAGGTGATCGGCACCTCCTCGGGGTCGAAGCCCGGCCACAGGCCCGCGAACATGCCCCGGCTGACGGCGCCGTGGAGGGTGGAGACGCCATTGGCCCGCTGGGCGAGCCGCAGCCCCATCACGGCCATGTTGAACAGGCCCGGCTCACCGCCGGGGTAGGTCTCCCTGCCGAGGTTCAGGATCTTCTCGACGGGGACGCCCGGCAGCTCTCCCCCGTCGCCGAAGTGGCGGGCGACCAGGTCCCGGTCGAAGCGGTCGATCCCGGCGGGAACGGGGGTGTGGGTGGTGAAGACGGTCCCGGCCCTGACCGCTTCCAGGGCGGCGTCGAAGTCGAGCGCGTCCTCGCCCGCGCCGAGTTCACGGATGCGTTCCAGGCCGAGGAACCCGGCGTGGCCCTCGTTGGTGTGGAACACCTCGGGTTCGGGGTGGCCGGTCAGCCGGCAGTAGGCGCGCAGGGCCCGGACGCCGCCGATGCCGAGCAGCATCTCCTGGAGGAGGCGGTGCTCGCTGCCGCCGCCGTAGAGCCGGTCGGTGACATCACGTTCGCCGGGGCCGTTGTCCTCGACGTCCGAGTCGAGCATCAGCAGCGGTACGCGGCCGACGTGGGCGACCCAGATATGGGCGCGCAGCCGGCGGCCCGACGGCAGGGTGAGCGAGACCTGGGCGGGCGAGCCGTCGTCCTCTCTTATGAGGGTGACCGGCAGTTCGTTGGGATCGAGTACCGGATAGTGCTCCTGCTGCCAGCCTTCGCGGGACAGGGACTGGCGGAAGTAGCCGTGGCGGTAGAGCAGCCCGACGGCGATCAGGGGCACGCCGAGGTCGCTGGCGGCCTTGAGGTGGTCTCCGGCGAGGATGCCGAGGCCGCCCGAGTACTGCGGGAGGGCGGCCGTGACCCCGAACTCGGGTGAGAAGTAGGCGACGGAGGTGGGGAAGGGGGTCTCGCCGGCCCCTGAGGGGCGCTGTGTCTGGTACCACCTGCGGCCGTGCAGATAGTCGTCCAGATCGTCGGCGGCGGCGGTCAGTCTGCGCAGAAAGCGCCGGTCTCCGGCCAGTTCCGCCAGTCGCGCGGCCGGTACGGAGCCGAGCAGCCGTACGGGGTCGCCCCCGGCCGTCTGCCATCCGCCGGGGTCGACGGCCTGGAAGAGATCACGGGTCTCGGGGTGCCAGGACCAGCGGAGGTTGCGGGCGAGGTCGCTGAGCGGGCGGAGGGGTTCGGGGAGGACGGGGCGGACGGTGAATCGACGAATGGCCTTCACGGGTCCCACCTTCGCAGGGGAGATACGCATCCGAGGGGACGCACCGCTGTGTACGTCTCTCCGTCACCCGTCGACGGTAGTGCGGCCCGGCGGGCGCCTGCCGTGGCGCACGGCGGTACGGGGTGTGCTCCCGCCTGCGTGTTTCGGTGTCCGGACCGGCTGGGCAGCCGCTCACCAGGCGTTTCGGGACGGGCGCGCTCCCGGCGCGTTCGGCCCCGGGGGTCCCCGGGACCGCCTCCGGGTGCTTCAGCGCGCCGGAGGGGGCGGGGGGCCGGGGGGCGGGCTCGTGTCCGTGCCCGCGCCGGGGCCGGGGGGCGGGCTCGTCCTCGCGGTTGTGCCCACGCTCGTGCCGGTGCCGGTGCCGGTACCTGCGACCGTGCCGGTGCCTGCGCCCGTGCCCGTCCCGTACGACATGAGGCCGATGCCGTACGACGTCGGGCCGTACGGCGAGCCCTGGTTCACCGTCGCCGGATCGCCCGACCCGGTGGCCGCGTACCGGGCGGCGATCTCGGCCCGCTCCCCGGGCGGGATGACGGCGTCGACATCGCTGAAGCCGTCCGGGGCCCGCTCATGGGCGAGGTTGATGACGACCTCGGGGCCCAGCCGCCGGTTGGCGAGCTGGAGTTCGGTGGTGGTGGGGCGGCGGTCGGCCTCGTACGCCGCCAGGGCGTCGACCGGGTCGGGGTGCCGGACCAGGGCGTGGGCGAGGGCGCGGCCGTCGACGATGGACTGGGTGGCGCCGTTGGAGCCGATCGGGTACATGGCGTGGGCCGCGTCGCCGATCAGGGTCGTACGGCCGTGGGACCAGCGCGGCAGGGGTTCGCGGTCGACCATCGGATACTCGTACGCGCCGTCGGCCGCCCGGAGGATCTCCTCGACGCTGACACCGTCGAACTCCCAGCCCCGGTAATGGTGCAGAAACCTGGTCACCGGGACCGCGCGGTTCCACTCCCCCCGGTAGGCGTGGCCGCCGGCACCCCCGGCCCCGGCGGCGGACCCGGCGCCAGGCCCGGCGCCAGGCCCGGCGGCGGGCCCGGCGGCGGGCATCGCGAGGGCCCAGTTCACCAGGACGGTGCCGCCGTCGACGGCGGTCATGGGGTAGACGACGGCCTTCTGCCGGTCGTCCCCCGCGATGCACATAAAGGTGCCGATCCGGTGCGCGGGCATCCGGGAGACGCCCCGCCACACCAGCATTCCGTTCCACGGCGGTTCGCCCTCACCGGGGTTCAGGGCCGCGCGGACCGCCGAGCGGATGCCGTCCGCGCCGATGAGGACGTCCGGTTCGAGCGAGGCGCTGCCGTGCCGGGCGCCGTCGCGGTGCTGCAGTCGCACCCGGGGGCGGCCGTCGGCGAGCTGCTCGACCGCCTGCACCCTGACCCCGGCGACCACCGCGCCGGGGCCCAGCCGGTCCCGTACGGCCTGGGACAGCACGAGCTGGAGCCGGCCGCGCGCGATCGAGAGCTGGGGCCAGTGGTATCCGGCGCCGAGGCCGCGCGGCTCCCGGGAGATGAGCGAGCCGCTGCGGTGGTAGTAGCGCAGCTCGCGGGTGGGCAGTCCGCCGCTCAGCAGTCCGTCGAGCACTCCGAGCGCGTCGAGTTCGCGTATCGCGTTGGGCATGATGTTGAGCCCGGCGCCGACCGGCTGGATCTCGCGGGCCGCCTCGACGACGGTGACCCGTTCGAACCCCTCGCTGTGCAGGGCGAGCGCGGTGGTGAGCCCGGCGATTCCACCACCGGCGATCATGAAGTGCGTCATGGGTCGACTCTCCTGGCACAAGGGACGAAGGGGCACTGGAGGGGCACTGGAGGGGCATGGGAGGAGCACCGGAGGGTGCTTCGGACGGTCGGGCGTCGGGCGTCGGACGTCGGACGACCGCGCGCGTACGCGTACGCGTACGGCGGAGGACCCCCGGACGGGGCGCGTGCGTCAGGCGGACGGCGGCTCGGCGGCCTGAGGCTCGGCGGACCGAGGCTCGGCGGACCGGGGCTCGACGGACGGTGGCTCGGCGGCCTGAGGTCTGACGGACCGGCGCACCAGGGTCTCGTTGTCCCGGGTCAGATCGAGGACCGAGCGCAGCAGGGCGATCGGGGCCCCGCCGCTGCCCCTCTCGTACTGCCGAATCTCCTCGCTGTACGCCTTGCGGGCGATGGTCAGGTGCCGGGCGCGGAACGCCTTGAGGATGCGCAGCACCCGGGCGAGGGAGACCGCGGACCGGGCCAGTACGGGCGGCAGCCGGTCACCCGCTTCCCAGCTGATCGCGGCGGAGAGCTTGGAGACCGCGGAGGTGCCGCCCTGGTGGCGCCGGTAGTGCTCCCGCCAGGAGGGCAGGCTGTAGCGCACGGACTCCTGGAGAAAGCCGTCGTACGCGGGGTTGCCGCGATCGCACTGCCACAGCGTCAGATCGATCAGCCACAGCGGAACCTGGGCGGCGGCGGGGCCGAGGTAGTCGGCGCCCGCGACATCGATCTCCTCGAAGTAGGAGCGCATCCGGGTGGCGAAGAAGACCGGGTCGACATGGGTGACGGTGAAGTCGATGGAGTCGACCATGGACTGGACGTGCTGGGCGGTGCGGTCCAGGGCGATGGCGAAGCCGGGGTCGTACGGTTCGAGGCGGGCCAGATCGGCACAGGCGCCGAGCGAGGCGACGAGCCCGGGGAACACCATACGGACCGCGTCCTGGAGGCTCGCCTCCATCGGGTCGCCGGTGTACATGCGCTGACGGCGGCCCAGGGGGTTCCAGGCGGTGTAGTGGTGCACGGTGTCGCGCGGGATCATGTCGGTGCGCCGGCCCAGTTCCTGGAGGGCGGGCAGGACTTCGGGCACGGCGGCGACCGGCTGGACGCCGTGGCGCTTGATCGACCCGAGCAGGATGCCCAGGTCGCGCATGGCGGCGAGCGCGTCGGTGACGCGGAGTGCGGCGGCCTCGGCCGGGTCGGGGACCAGGGTGCGCAGCGCCGCGGTGAGCGCGGGCACATCGGCGCGGGAGTTCATGGCGGGGACGGTGGCGAGCAGGGCATCGGCACCGAGCGGATCGGCGGCGCGTATCTCGGCTATGCGGTAACGCGGTTCACCGCACGATTCGAGACCTGGCGCGACGAGGTTGTACAGGCTCAACGGAGGCCCCCCTCGGACAACGTTGACTCAGCGGACAGGACGGCGGGACGAAGGGACGGCGGACTGTCGGACGGCGGACATATGGAGTGCGGACATATGGAGTTGCTCGCGGACCGGGCGGTCCCCAGCCGCCCTTGGCCCGTGTGCGGGCACTCGTTCCGCCGGGCACCGTCACTCCACGGTGCCACCGACGCGATCCTGATGCGCCGACGTCCGACGACCCGGCGCGGAGGCTGCCCCGTCGCCGGTACGGGCCCCGCCGGCGGAACCGGTATCGACGGAACCGATGACCTCGGCCGTGCCGAACCCGTCACCGGACCCGTCGCCACCCCCGCGCCCCGGCGGGCCGGCCGGCCGGCGCAGCCGTAGGGAGAGGAGCGCGGCCAGCGCCGCGAAGCCCGCGCCCACGAGGAGCGCGGAGCGGAAGCCATCGGTCTGGGCGGCGGCTCCCTGGCCGGTGCCGGCGGTGGCGACGGCCACCAGGATCGCGAGTCCGAGCACCGAACCGAACTGCTGGCTGGTGTTGATGAGCCCGGACGCGAGCCCGGTCTCCTCGGGCGCGGCCTCGGCGGTGGCGGCCACATTGGTGGTGACCATGACGAGAGGCAGGGCGACGCCGATGACCAGACTGGGCGCGTAGACCGTGGAGAAAAAGGTTCCTTCAGTGGTGAGGGCGAGCGCGAGCCAGAGCATTCCGGCGCCGAGCAGCCCAAAACCGAGGGTCATGGTGGGCCGCAGCCCGAGCCGGGCGATGCACCGGCCGGACTGCGGGGCGACGGCGACGACGACCAGGGACAGCGGCAGCAGCCCCAGGCCACCGGCGAGCGGGGACTGTCCCAGCACGCGCTGGAGATAGAGGCTGACCAGGAAGAACATCGGGAACAACGCCATCTGGGCGAGCGCGCTGAGGACGTTGGCGTCCCGTAGCGCGGGCCGCCGCAGCACGGCGGGCGGCACCAGGGGGTGCGCGATCCTCGACTCCAGTACGGCGAACACGGCGAGCAGCAGCAGCCCGGCGCCGCCCGCGACCAGGGTGCGGGTGCCGGTCCAGCCCGCGTCGCCCGCGCCGACGAGGGCGTAAGCGACCAGCCCCAGGCCCCCGGTGGCGGTGAGCGCGCCGCCGGGGTCGAACCCGTTTCCGGCACGGCGGCTGCCCCCGTGAAGCAGCCGCAGCGCCGCACCGCCGAGCAGCAGCCCGACGAGCACATTGAGCCAGAACGTGGAGCGCCAGCCGAGCACATCGGTGAGGACACCGCCGAGTACGGTGCCCGTCACCCCGCCGAGTCCGCCCATGGCCGCGAACGCGCCGAGCGCCTTATGGCGCGCGGGACCGTGGGGGAAGAGATTCAGCAGCAGTGCGAACGCGGCCGCGGCGGCGAACGCGGCGCCCACGCCCTGTGCCGCCCGCGCGGCGACGAGCACCCCGGCGCTCCCGGCGAGTCCGCCGACTGCGGACGCGGCGGTGAGCACCCCGAGCCCGGTGAGATAGATCCTGCGGTGGCCCAGCAGATCGGCGGTCCGCCCGCCGAGCAGCAGCAGCCCGCCGAAGGTGATCAGATACGCGTTGGCCACCCAGGACAGTCCCGCCGACCCCGATCCGAGTTCGTCGCCCACGGACGGCAGCGCCACATTGACGATCGCCGTGTCCATGATCAGCAGCAACTGGGTGGCGGCGAGCAGCGCGAGCGCGCCCCGCGCACGCGAGGCCCCGGCCCCGGCACCGCCCCCGGCGTCCGGGGCGCCCGACGGCTGTGCGACCTGTTCCGGGTGCGCGGCCTCGTCCGTATCCCCGGCGGCCGACAGGCGCGGGACACCGTCCGTATCCCCGGCGGGCGACAGGCGCGGGACACCGTCCGTATTCCCGGCGGGCGACGCATGCCCGGCCCCGCCCGCGACCGCGTCCGGATGCGCGGCCCCGCCCCCGGGTGCGGCCGGCGGGACATCCCGGTCGGCCGGAGTATCGGACGGGGTCTCGGCCGGAGTGCCGGGCGGAGTATCGGACGGGGTCTCGGGCGGAGTCACTGTGTTCGCCCCAGGTCGTAGCCGTCGAGACAGGCGCGGGCCAGCCGCTCGCAGTCGTCCGCGCCGCCCGCCCAGGTCTGCATCGTCAGATAGACATGCGGGGCGCCGTGGTAGAAGCGCTCGTACTGCTCGTGGCGGGAGGCGAATTCCGAGCCCACCGCGTCCCACGCCAGCTTGAGGAGTTTGACGCGGTCCTCGGCCGGGGTGCCGGAGGCGCCGAGGTACTTCGAGAGCAGCGGGCCCAGTTCGGGGTGGCGCAGATCGTCGCCGGAGGCCGGGAGCTGGATGATCGCGCCGCCCGTGAGCTGCTTGATCTCCTGGAGCGCGCGCGGGTACAGCTCGCCCGCCATGATGCGCTGGGCGTAGGAGATCTCGGTACCGGGCATGACTCCGCCGCGCCCTCCGTCGACCTCCTCGTACGACACCTCGGCGGCCAGCACGAACGCCTTGGCCTGGGCGACCATGCCCAGCAGCCGGCCCACCGCCTGGGTGACCGGCGGCAGCTCATGGGTGCCGTTCGCACGAGTCACCAGAAGGGCGATGCCGGCCAGGAATTCGAGTTTGGTCCAGAAGCGGGTGGCCGCCTGGTGGACGAAGTGGAGATACGCGGGGGTCGCCCACCACATCGCGGCGGTGGCCGCCACATTCCGGTAGGTCAGCACCCGCTCCCAGGGGACGAAGACGTCGTCGCAGACGAGCAGGGAGTCGTTCTCGTCGAACCGCGAGGAGAGCGGGTTGTCGAAGACTCCGCGCGCGCTCGCCTCGTACGACGTCCGCGACACGAACCTCAGCCCGGCGGTGTCCGTCGGAATCGAGAAGCACAGGGCGTGGTCCGCGTCCCCGGGCGCGAGCGGCTCGATGGTGCCGACGATCACCTCGTCGGAGAAGACCGCGCCGGTGCCGATCATCTTCGCGCCGCGCACCACGATCCCGCCGTCCCGCTCCTCGACGGCCCGGACCACCAGGTCGTCGCCCGCCGCGCCGGGGCGCGGGTTGGTGATGGTGAAGGAGCAGTACAGATCGTTCTCGGCGAGCCTGCGCCAGTAGGAGAGCGCGTTGGCCGCCCCGTCGAAGGTGTCGGTGTTGAAGATGTGCGGCATCGCGGCGAAACCGGCCGCCCCACCGGCCATGTAGTCCGGCGTACGGCCGAGGAAGCCGTAGCTCGCCTCGGCCCACACCTTGTACGCCTTGCGGCGGGCGACCAGATCGTCCAGGGTCCGCGGGATCTCGTACGCGCGGTGCACTCCGCCCGAGGTGAGCACCTCGCGGTGCGCGGAGTCGTGGGCCAGGTCGTACAGGCGGGCGATGGACGCCGCGGTGTTTCGGAAGGCTCGGTGGCTGGTCACGTCCTTGACGCGCTCGCCGTCGAGCCAAACCTCACGCCCGTCGCGCAGCGATTCGAGGTATTTCCGGCCAGACCTGATCAACGTCTCTCCTCAAACGGAACGCCCCCCGACAAAGTGAGCCTCGCTCCAGCCACGACACTGAGCAATGAACGACCGTCCAGCGGTGATTAAGAACCGGCCAGTTACGCAGTTGAGGGGCTGCCCGCCCGGTACTCGCCGGGCGTCATGCCGTACCACTTGCGGAACGCGAGATGGAAACCGACCGCGCTCTGGTAGCCCACCCGAGGCGGCACCGCGGACTGCGGCAGTGAGGTCTCGCCGAGCAGCCGCGCGGCCTCCTGCATCCGCCGTCCGGTGAGATGGCGGGCGGGCGCCTCGCCGACCAGTTCGCGGAACGCGGCGGTGAAGGCGGAGCGGGACATACCGACCTCCCTGGCGAGCGATTCGATGGTCCAGGGCTCCGCGAACCGGGTGGCGATGATCACCATTGCCTTGCTGATGCCGGGGTTGCGGAGGACGGGCAGCGAGGTGGGGTTGTCCGCCAGCTGCCGCAGCAGCGGGCGCAGGGCCAGCACGAGCGCCATCTCGAACGCGCGCAGCGTGACCAGCCGGTCGCCGGGGCCCACCGGCCGGTCGGTGGCGGCCAGCAGCCGCAGGGTGTCCCGCAGCAGGGGTTCCTTGTCGACCTGGGTGCGGTCAAGGACCAGCGCCCAGGGCAGCGCCTGGTACAGCCCGGTGGCGGCGGACGCGTCGTAGTGCAGTCCGGCGCACAGCAGTCTGCTCTCCGGGCCGCTCCCCTCGATCCTGATCGCGCCCGAGGTGCCTGGCTCGCGCTCGGGGAGCATCGTGCCGAGCGCCACCCCGCCACGCCGGTCGGGGTGGTCCGAGAGCCGGTGCTCGGTCCCGGTGGGAAAGAGCGCGAGATCGCCCGCACCCAACTGGATCGGGGCCCAGCCGTCGCCGGTGATCCAGCACTCCCCCTGGGTGACGAAGTGGAGCACCGCGCAGCTCTCCTCGGCGTCGCCCTCGATGGCCCAGGGCGCGCTGACGAGCCATCGGCTGTCGAAGACACCGGTGAGACGCAGCGGTTTCAGCAGTTCGCTGAGGAGGTCGTCGTCCGGGGCACCGGATGGGGGGTGATCACCGGCGGCCGGTGACGCGGCGGACACCCAGATGGGCGCAGCGCCCGATTCGATGGCACCGGAAGCACCAGGAGCACCAGGAGCACCAGGAGCACTGGTGGCGGGAGAGGCGGCCGGGGCGGCGGAGTTCGAGGGTGTCATCTCAACAGGGTCCATTGGACGATCCTTCAACCTCCGACCCGGTTTGTTAATTGCTCGGCCGAAGCAGCCGACGCGAGCCTTGGTAGGCCGTACCCGGCAGCGACCACAGCCTAATCGAACCAACCGAAGGGCTCTTCACACTTATGTCCGATCACATACCGATGCGTGTAGCGGTCGTGGGGGCGACCGGTTTCCAGGGGGGTGCCACCGCCCGGCTGCTCGTCGAGCGCGGCCATCCGGTCCACACCTTGAGCCGTAAGCCGGAGGCGGACCGTCCCGAGTTGCCCGGGGTCTCCTTCGGGGGCGGCGATCTCGGTCGGTACGAGGACGTCCGCCAGCTCTTCGAGGGCGCGACGCACGCGGCCGTCGTGATGCCGCTGGTGTATCAGGCGGAGAAGGTCATGCGGTACGCCCAGCACATCGCCAAGGCCGCCCGCGAGGCGGGGGTGAGCAGGCTCGTCTACAACGCGAACACCCGGGTGCCGGAGCGCACCACGAACATCGCGGCGTTCGAGACACGGCGGCTGGCCGAGACGGTGTTCCGGGAGAGCCTGTCGGGCAGCGGTGTGGAGCTGGTGGTGGTGCGGCCCCCGGTCTATCTGGACAATCTCTTCAGCCCGTGGAACGGCCCCGCCCTGGTCAACGAGGGTGTGCTCGCCTACCCACTGGCGGCCGAGACCCCGACCGCCTGGATCTCGCACCGCGATCTCGCGGAGGCCGTGTACGCGGCGCTGACCGTGGACGGCATCGCGGGCCGGGTCTTCGACATCGGCGGCACACGGACCCTGACGGGCACCGAACTGGCGGAGGCGTTCGGCGCCGGCCTGGGCCGCCCGGTGCGCTATGTGCCACTGGCGCCGAGCGTGTTCGAGCAGGGGCTCGCCCAGATCCTGGGCGCGGAGTCGGCGGCCGGGGTGGCGGGGATCTACCACTACATGGCCGGCGGGATCGAGCCCGATCTGATGACGGGCGACGACGGCACGGCGGCGACGGCCCTGTCGCTGAAGCCCGCGCCGGTCGACGAGTGGGTGGCGCGTCAGCCGTGGCAGCTGTGGTCCGGGGAGCGGGTATGAACGAACGCGAACCCAGCTGGGGCGCGTGACGCCCCCGGGCACAGCGGGTGCCCCCGGGTACAGCGGGTGCCTGCGGGTAGAGCAGGTCCCCGCGGGTCCCGCGACACGGCCGATGACTCCCGATGACTCCGGATGACTCCCGATGGCGGCGGATGACTGCGGTTCGCCGCGGATGAACCGGGGCTTTCGCGGGGTCTGACCGGGCCCGCCGGGGCCGAGGGCCGGAGCCTCCCCAGGCCCCAGGCCCCAGTCCGCTCCGACAGCTGCCGCGCCTCCCGGGCCCCCGGGGAGTGCGGTGCCGGGGCACGCGGGCCCGGCCTGATCCGAACGAGAGGCCCCAGGGGCGCGGGCCCCGGCGCGCGAGACGCCGGGTCC
>NZ_JBSGUP010000213.1:0-11932 GCF_053607985.1 Streptomyces sp. NPDC055078 | reverse complement strand
GACTCGGGGCGCCGGGCGTAGTGGCGAGTGACCGGGAGGTTCGGCCGGTCAGATCCTTCCGCCGATCGTGCGGCGGCGGCGTGCGACGAAGAGCGTGCCGCCCAGAGCGGCGGTCGCGACCAGACCCGCGCCGACGGCCATCTCGGTGTCGCTGGGGCCCATCGCACCGCCGAGGCCGCCTTGCGCGCCACGGCCGGAGAGCACCGTGAACTGGGCCGTCGCCACCGACGGGTTGTTGTTGCACCTGACCGCGAGGTTGTACTGGCCGGGCGAGGCGTGGTCGTGGATTCGCGCCGTGGCGGTCAGGGTGTCACCCCTGTTGTCGCCCCCGCCCCGGTTGTCGGCGCGGTTGTCGGCGCGGTTGTCGTCCCGGCCGTTCCCGCCGTTGCCACCGTTCACCCCGTTCCCGCCATTGCCGCCGTTCCCGCCATTGCCACCATTGCCGCCGTTGTCGCCGTTGCCGCCCCGGTTCGCGGAGAGGGTGACCCTCGGGAAGGCGTTGGACGTGACCGTACCGCCGCGGTTGCAGCCGTGGACGGTGATCGTCAGGTTGCCGCCCTGGTGGACGGCGCGCGGGCTGACGGAGACATGGATCGGACCGTTGTCCTGGGTGTCGCCGCCCGCAGCGGCCAGCGGGGCGGAGAGCCCGACAGCCGCGCACGCGGCCGCGGCCACTGCGAGAGCGCGTGAAGCACGCATCGTTGAACCTCCAGTGGAAGACGCGCCGAAGCGGCGCTCCGGCGAATCGACGAGTACGCCTTCCATGACGAAGCCTCACCAGATGCACCATTCTTCGCATTTCGACACTGGTCCACCCCGGTGAGCCGACACCCCGGCGACACGCCGGGCATATCTGACGGATCCGCAGGTCACGGTCCGTCAGAAGTTTTATCCGACCGACTGACACGGATGGATCACCCGGGACGGCCGCGGCCACCCGTTCGCCTCTCTCTCCTCGCCACTCGGGCCGCGCTCACTTAGCGTGCGCACAGGCGCCTGGAAAATGTGACAAAAGGAGAATCATGGGCGACGAGTACAACGGCTCGGAGTCGAGGAGACGCTCGCCCTGGGGCGTGGTGGCCCTGGTGATGCTCACGGGGATCGCGCTGATGAAGAACGGTGTGGATGTCGCGCTCGGCCCGCCCCAGCCCGCCGCGGCGGCCTCGCTCGGCCGCCCCGACGGCGAGACATTCGCCCCGCTCGTGCCCCCCAAAGCTCTGGACTTCTCCCCCGCCGACCGTGTCCGCATCCCCTCACTCGGCATCGACGCTCCCCTGATGAACGTCGGCCTGGACTCCGACGACTGGATCGAGGCCCCGCCGCCCGAGGACCCCAATATCGCGGGCTGGTACCAGAACGGCATCGCCCCCGGCCAGCGCGGCACCTCGGTGGTCGTCGGTCATGTCGACAACCTCGCGGGCCCGGCCGTCTTCTACGGCCTGGGCTCCCTCCGCAAGGGCGGCCGGGTCGAGGTGCCCCGTGTCGACGGCAGGACGGCGGTCTTCGAGGTGTACGGCGTCGAGGTCTTCTCGAAGAACGACTTCCCCGCCGCCCGGGTCTACGGCGACACGGGCCATGCCGAGCTACGGGTGATCACTTGCGGCGGGGGGTACTCGAAGGCGGACGGTTACGCGGGGAACGTGGTCGTCTTCGCCCGGATGGTGAAGTCGTACTGACGGAGGGCCGGAGGGCGGAAGGGTCGGAGAGCCAGAGGGTCGGAGACAGCCGGGTCCCGAGGACCGGAGGACCCGAGGACCGGAGGACCCGAGGACCCGAGGACCGGAGAGGCAGCCGGGTCCGGGCCCGCGCCCGCCGACGATCGTGGGCGGACGCGAACGGGCGACGACGGGCGAGGACGGACCCCGCGCAAGGGCCTGCCCGGGAAGCGGCTCCCGGACGCGGACCGAGCGCTGCCGGTCGGCGCCCAGGGCTCAGCGGCGCGGGACCGTGACGCGGTAGCCGTCCTCCAGGAGTTTGGGGAGGTAGTTGCGCAGGGCCGCGACGCTCTGCCGCCGGTCGCCGCCCGCGTCGTGCGAGAGGACGACCACACCGGGACCGGCGCCGTCCAGGACGCGGCTGACGATCGTCCCGGTGCCCGGCTCGGTCCAGTCCAGGGTGTCGACCGTCCAGGCCAGGGGCTCCATGCCCAGTTCCGCGCCGATCTCGAACGAGTGCCGGTTCCAGGCGCCGAACGGGGCGCGGTACCACAGGGGCGGGGTGCCGAGGACCTTCTCGATCACCTCGCTCGTACGGCCGAGTTCGCGCCGGATGCCGGACGGCGGGAGCCGGGGGATCAGCGGGTGCGACCAGGAGTGGTTGCCGATGACATGGCCGTCGTCGGCCACCCGCCGGAGCAGATCGGGGTGCTCGGTCACCATCTCCCCGCAGACGAAGAACATGGCCCGCACGTCGTAGCGGCGCAGCGTCCGGAGGATGTGCGGGGTGTACCGGGGATCCGGCCCGTCGTCGAAGGTGAGGACCATGGTCCGCCCCGACTGCGGCAGCCGGAGGAACGGGCGCTTGCGCACCGGCGGCAGTGCCCGGCGCATGCGCGGTGGGTTGTGCGCCGTCATCGGCTGCAACCGGTAGGCCGAGGCCCGCACGGCCTGGCCCCCGGCGAGCTGGGGCCCGCCCGCGGGGCGCGGCCCGGCGGCCGGACCCGGGGCACCGGTCCGGCTGGGGGCGGCGGCCCGGCCGGAGACCTCCGGTCCGCCGCGGGCGCCGGTGCCCTCGGTGACGAGCAGCCCCGCCGTGGCGGCGGCGCCGAGACAGGCGGCGATGCGGAGCACCGAACGGCGGTCCGGTGGCGTCTGATCCTTCTTCATGACCAACTGCTCGCACGGCACCGGCACGCCACGGATGATCAACACGCCCGCCTGGCCGAAAATACCCGATGAGAGCAGTCGTCCACAGCCGCGGCCGGACCGCCCGCGACCGCCTGCCCGCACCGCTTCCGGTCCCGCGACCGGACCGGTCCGGAGCGCTTCGGGGCGCTTCAGGGACCTGCGGGGCGAGCGGTTAACCTCGATGGTGTGACCGATCCTCAGCCTCACCAGTTCGAACGCGGTACCGACGGGCCCAAGGTGATCGTCGTCGGGGTGGACGGCTCGGACTCGTCGCTGCGCGCGGCGGCGTACGCGAGCGGTCTCGCCCGCCGGCAGAACGCCCTGCTCGCCATCGTCTACATCCAGCCGGTGATGCCCACGGGTACCGCGATGGGCATACCGGTCGCTGAGGCCACGGAGGAGATCGCCCAGAGTCTGGTGGCCGAGATCCGGTCGGCCACGGAGCAGGTCCGGGGCATCTGGGACATCCGCTGGGAGTTCCACACCTTCCTGGGTGATCCCTACGGAGGTCTGGCGAGGGCGGCGGACGAACTCAAGGCGGACGCCGTGGTGGTGGGCGCGTCGGAGTCGGCCGGACACCGGATCGTGGGCTCGGTGGCGGTACGGCTGGTGAAGGCCGGGCGCTGGCCGGTGACCGTGGTGCCCTGACCGGCCGTTCAGCGGCCCATCGTGAGCCCGTCCGCCGCCGCTCCCCGGCCCAGTACGGCCGTACGGATGGCTTCCTGTGCCTCGCGGTAGTCGTCCCGGTCGGCGCCGCGCCGCAGCGCGTCCGGCAGATTGACGACCCGCCCCGCGTCCGTGTCCATCCACTGCGGGATGTACTCCGCCTTGGTCACGTTCCACCGCTGACCGGGCCCGGCGGGCGGTGCGAAGGTGAAGCGGCCGATGGAGCCCTGATTGCCCCGGGGGTCGTACGCGGCGGAGTGGTTGTACATGGGGCCGGCGATCTGGTCGCCCATGCCGTAGACGATCCAGGTGCCGTTGACCTTCTCGTACGCCTGTGGGACATGCGCGTGGGTGCCGATGATCAGGTCGATGTCGGGGCGGCCCGCGGTCCTGGCGGCGGTGAGGCTCCGCCCGAGGCCGAGCTGCCGCTCGTCCGGTTCGGTCTGCCACTCCGTACCCCAGTGCATGCTGACGACGACCACATCCGCGCCGGCCTTCCGGGCGGCGCGGGCATCGGCGACGATCCTCTTCTCGTCGATCAGGCTGACCGCCCAGGGCTGTCCCTCGGGCAGCGGATATCCGTTGGTGCCGTAGGAGTAGGCGAGTTGCGCGACCCTGGCGCCGCCTGCTTTCAGCCAGGCGGGGCGGTTCGCCTCGGCGGCCGTACGGGCGGAGCCGCTGTGCCGGATGCCCGCCAGATCGAGGGCGTCCAGGGTGCGCCGGATGCCTCCCGGGCCGTCGTCCAGGGTGTGGTTGGAGGCGGTGGAGCAGGAGTCGTAGCCGGTGGCGGCGAGTCCCCTCGCGATGTGCGGCGGGGACTTGAAGGCGGGGTAGCCGCTGTAGTCGCCGTCCGCGCCGTACACGGTCTCCATATGGCAGATGGCCAGGTCGGCGCCGGAGACGACCGGGCGGACACCCGCGAGCATCGGCCGGAAGTCATAACCGGTGGCGGCTGTGCGCGCGTCCGCCCGCGCCTGCCGGATGATCGAGTCGTGCGGGAGGACATCACCGCTGGCCACGAGGGTGAATCCGCGCGGCCGGTCGGCGCCGCCCGCGGTGGAGCGGCTCGGCGGCGGTGAGGGCTCCCGCTCCGGACGGGCGGCGAACCGCCCGGGCTCGGCGCAGGCCGCCACGGTGGCTGCGAGCAGTACGGCGGCGAGCGCTGCTGTTCCACGGCGCGTGCGCAGGGTCACGGACGACTCCCAACCAGAGCAATACAGAATAAGTATGACAATCTGAATGCACAGGTAGAGCCTCGGCCGAGTCAAGCGACACGGCCGCCGGGGTCACTCAATCGGCCCTCACCGCCCCCCGGCCCCCGCCCGCCGAACGCCTCGCCGGACCGTCGGAATCCGGCCAACCATCCGGTCGGCCATCCGGTCGGCCATCCGTTGGCCATCCGTCGGCCAGGCGGTCGGCCGGCCGGGGCCTGCCATCCGGCCGACCGCTCACCGCACCACTCGTCGCGCCGAGCGACCGCTCGCCGAACGCCTCGCCGCACCGGCTGTCCCTCCGCGCCGGAATGCGTTCGGATACGCCACATACCGACCCGCGCACCAGCGAACCGGGTACCAGCCACCTCAGCGCGAAAGGGTGTTGGCCATGGCGACGGCGACCGTGACCGCCTCCACGACCACCGACGAGCGGGCCGTCGCGGAGCTTCAGCGCGAGCACGGGGCCGCACTGCTCAGATTCCTCCAGGGTCTGACCTTCGGGGACCAGCAGCGGGCCGAGGACCTGCTCCAGGAGACGCTCGTACGGGCATGGCAGCACCCGGAGGCGTTCGACCGGCCCTACCCGTCGATGCGGCCCTGGCTCTTCACCGTCGGACGGCGGCTCGCGATCGACGCCCGGCGCTCCCGGCTGGCCCGCCCCACCGAGATCGGCGACGGCGTGCTGGCCACCACGCCGGACCCGGCGGACCTCACCGAGAAGACCGTGGCGGCGCTGGACGTCCGCGCGGCGGTCGGCTCGCTGAGCCCCGAGCACCGGGCGGTACTGGTGCGGATCTACTTCCACGGGCAGAGCGTGAGCGAGGCGGCGGAATCCCTCGGTATCCCCCCGGGAACGGTCAAATCACGCTCGTACTACGCGCTGCGCGCCCTCGCCGGATGTCTCCCCGGCTACTCCCGCCGGCATCCGGCACCGGCATGCGCCGACGACGGCACGGCCGCGCCGTCGAGGTCCCGTCCGCCGGGCCGGCCCTCCGCACGGGCGGCGCGGCGCTGAGGACGGATCACGACCGCCGCCACGTCACCCACACCCATCGCCGAGTCACGTACGCCCCCGGGGTCCCGCGCGTGTCCCCCTCCCCCCGGGCCACGGCCGGGCACCCGCAATATGCGAAAGGTCACGGTGAAGTTGAGTAAAGACCCGCCCTCAGCCGTGTCTCTCGGTACAGGCTCGTCTCCGAGTCGGCATTCGGCGTCGTCCGGAAGAAGGTGGCAAGGGTGCAGCCCGAGAGTTCGAACGGCACCAGCGGGGGCGCGCTGGCGATCCCCATGACCTGGCTCTGCGCCGAGTACGTGGCGGACGAGATGCTCCGCGCGGGCGCTCTCGTGGAGAGCGGCTCGCTGGAGTACCGGGCCGGGCGGGAGACCCTGGCGCTCACCATCTGTCTGTGCGACGGCTCGGGGGACGTCGCCGGAGTCCATACGATGTCCCGGATCGAGGAGTGGCTGAACCTCACCTCGTACGGCCATCCCTGGGCCGACTGGGTGCAGGACCGGCTCGCCGCCCGTGAGCAGCGGGAACTGGGCCTCGGCGGCGGGCCCGATCCGGATCTGGCGCTGGCGAAGGACTCCTGGAGATGGCTGCGCCGGACCGAACTGCTCGCCGCCGACCTGGGCGACTCCGAGCCATGGCATCCGGCGAACCCACTGGACACGGCGGACAGGGCCGTCAATGAGCACCGGCAGATATGGACACCTGCCTGGGAGCTGGGGCTGCCGCTGAGCCATCTGGCGATCCACCTCTTCTGACCACCTCTTCTGACCACTTGTTCAGCTCACCTCTGCTGACCACCTCTGCTGAGACCCGGCGGCCCCACGCCAATCGCCGAGTCACGTACGCCCCCCGGCCCCTCCCGCGCGGGACCCCGCCCTACGCCGGGTGGTGGCCCGGTGAGGTGTGGACTCCGGCCCGGTACTTGGGGACCCTGATCGTGATCTTCATCCCCGCCCCCACGCCCGTCTCGATGACGAGCCCGTGGTCGTCCCCGTACACCTGGCGCAGCCGCTCGTCCACATTGGACAGTCCGATGCCCGCCGACCCGGTCCGCTCCCCCGCGAGTATCCGGCGCAGTACGGCCGGGTCCATCCCCACGCCGTCGTCCTCGATCGTCACCATGGCCTCGGCTCCGGCGTCCTGAGCCGCGATGGTGATACGGCACTCGCCCGGCGAGTCCTCCAGGCCGTGCTTGACGGCGTTCTCGACGAGCGGCTGGAGACAGAGGAACGGCAGCGCCACCGGCAGGACCTCCGGGGCGACCTGGAGGGTGACCTTGAGCCGCTCCCCGAAGCGGGCGCCGGCGAGGGCCAGATACTGCTCGATGGAGCGCAGTTCGTCGGCGAGCTGGGTGAACTCGCCGTGCCGCCGGAAGGAGTAGCGGGTGAAGTCGGCGAATTCCAGGAGCAGTTCCCGCGCCCGTTCCGGGTCGGTGCGGACGAAGGAGGCGATCGCCGCCAGCGAGTTGAAGATGAAGTGCGGCGATATCTGGGCGCGCAGGGCACGGATCTCCGCCTCGATGAGCCGGGTGCGGGACCGGTCGAGTTCGGCCAGCTCCAGCTGTACGGAGACCCAGCGGGCGACCTCGGTCGCCGCGCGCACCAGGACGGCCGACTCCCGCGAACCATAGGCGACGAGCGCGCCGAGGATGCCTTCCTCGCCGGTCAGCGGCGCGATGACGGCCCAGCGCAGTGGGCAGCGCAGATCCTCGCACCCGGTGTGCACGCTCTGGCTCCGCCCGGAGTCCAGCACATCGGCGACCCCTACCAGCACGCTCTGCCGGTGGTGGTCGCCGCCCGGTCCGTCCCAGGCGAGGACGGTGTCCCGGTCGGTGAGACACAGGGCCTCGGTGCCCAGCAGGGAACGCAGCCGTCCGGCGGCCTTGCGCGCGGTGTCCTCCGTGAGGCCCGCCCTCAGGGGCGGTGCGGCGAGCGACGCGGTGTGCAGGGTGTGGAAGGTGGCCCGCTCCACGGGGGTGCCCAGGTCGAGGTCGGGTCTGCTGCCCCGCCGTTCGACGAGCCTGCCGAGCGCGACGCCCAGGGCCAGCAGGAGCGCTCCGGCGGCGGCGAGTGCCGCCATCCCCGTACCGGTCATCGTTCCGCTCCTTCGGGCCGGGTGCCAGGGGCATCGGGCCGCGCGCCCCGGGCCTCTGGGACCTCAGACCGGGTGCCCGGGACCTCTGGGACCTCAGACCGGGTGCCCGGGGCCTCTGGGACCTCGGGCACCGTGCCCGGGACCTCGGGCCGCGCGGCACCCGGCTCAGGCCGGGATCCGCCGACGAGATCCTCCGGCAGATGCAGCCGGGCGAGGATCGCGGTGGTGCCGGCGGGGATATGGCCCGGAGTGGCCAGGGACACCAGCACCATGGTGAGGAAGCCGAGAGGTACCGACCAGACCGCCGGCCAGGCCATCAGAGTGTGTGCCCAGCCCTCAGGGGCGAGTCCCGCGCGGGTCGCCATCACGGCGGTGAGCGCGGACCCGCCGCCGACGACGAGCCCGGCCGCCGCGCCCGGCGGGGTGAGCCGCCGCCACCAGATGCCGAGGACCAGAAGGGGGCAGAACGAGGAGGCGGAGACGGCGAACGCGAGCCCGACCGCGTCGGCGACCGGCACATCGGTGGCGACGACACTGGCGGCGAGCGGTACCGCCATCGCGAGCAGGGTCGCGAGCCGGAAGTGCCGCACCCCGCGCGAGGGCAGGGCGTCCTGGGTGATGACCCCGGCGACGGACATGGCGAGACCGGACGCGGTGGACAGGAACGCGGCGAACGCCCCGCCCGCCAGCAGCGCGCCGAGGAGATCGCCCGCCACCCCGCCCACGATCCGTTCCGGCAGCACCAGGACGGCGGCGTCCGCGTCGCCGGTGAGGGCGAGTTCCGGCGCGTAGATCCGGCCGAGCGCCCCGTAGACCGGGGGCAGCAGATAGAACGCGCCGATCAGACCGAGGACGACCAGCGTGGTGCGGCGGGCCGCGCGTCCATGGGGGCTGGTGTAGAAGCGGACGGCGACATGCGGGAGGCCCATCGTGCCGAGGAAGGTGGCGAGGATGAGCCCGTAGGTGGCGTACAGATGGTGTCCGTCCCGGCCGCCGGACAGCGGCTGGGACCAGCTCGCGGGGTCGGCGCCCGAGGTGACCCGCTCGGGCACCCGCGCCCCCGGGGGAAGGCCGAGTTCGGTGCCCGCCCCGATCCGGTGGTGGCCCGCGCCGAGGGTGACCGGCCCGCCCGTATGGGTTCTGCCGTCGACCCGGCCGGTGACGGAGACGGTCAGCGGTTCGTCCAGCTCGACCCGTACGGTGTCGTCGAGCCGTACGACGGTGTGCTCGCGCAGCACCGCCGGGGCGTCGAAGTCGGCGCGGGGTGTGCCGTCGCCGGTCCACGCGGCGAGCAGAAACAGCGCCGGCACCAGCAGCGCGGTGAGTTTGAGCCAGTACTGGAACGCCTGGACGAAGGTGATGCTGCGCATGCCGCCCGCCGCGACCGCCCCGGTGACGACGAAGGCGACGACCACCCCGCCGACCCAGCCGGGCGCTCCGGTGAGGATCTCCAGGGTCAGTCCCGCGCCCTGGAGCTGCGGCAGCAGATAGAGCCAGCCGATACCGACGACGAAGAGGCTGGCGAGTCTGCGGACGGCGGTGGATTCGAGCCGGGCCTCGGCGAAGTCGGAGAGGGTGTAGGCCCCCGAGCGGCGCAGCGGGGCGGCCACCAGCACCAGCAGGACGAGATATCCGGCGGTGTAGCCGACCGGGTACCAGAGCATGTCCGGGCCCTGGAGCAGGATCAGTCCCGCGATACCGAGGAAGGATGCGGCGGAGAGGTACTCGCCGCTGATGGCGGCGGCGTTGAGGCCGGGGTTGACGGTGCGGGAGGCGACGTAGAAGTCGGATGTCGTACGGGATATCCGCAGGCCGAGCGCGCCGATGAGCACCGTCGCGAGCACCACGACGGTGACGGCGGTCACCGCGTAGGTCTGGTTCACCGGCACGCGTCCGGTGAGGCCGGGGGCATGGGTCAGCGCCCTTCCACGAGCCTGGTGAAGTCCCGCTCGTTGCGCTCGGCGCGGCGGACGTACCAGCGGGCGGTCAGCCACATGACGGGGTGGACGGCGACACCGAGGGTGCCCCAGACGACCGGTCCCGGGGAGAGGGGGGCACCGCCGAGTGCGGCGGGGAGCGCGAAGAGCAGGGGGAGGGTGCCCACGGTCAGTGCGAGGGCACCGAGCGCGTGGAGCGCGGTCCGCAGCTGGCTGCGCATCAGGGAGCGCACATAGGTCGCGCCGAGCGTCGTCTGTTCGCTGATCTCGGACCGGGCGTGGGCGTGGCCGGGTGCCGGCCGGGTGCCGCGCGGCACTCCGGTGACCACCTCGCGGCGGGGTCGCTGGTCCCCGGGCATCGTCGTCCCCCTCCGGCGTCAGTCGGCGAAATCCTGGAAGCTGTGGAGTCTACGCACGGGCCGTGGACGGTGGTAGGCGCGGCTCGGGCCCCGGAGCGGGACCCCGGGGCGGTTCAGCCGCTCGCATGCCGCATCAGCAGATCCCGGAGCTGGCGGGCGTGCCTGCGGCTGACGGCCAGTTCGGCCGTGCCGACCCGGACGGTGGTCGTTCCGGCGTCCAGGCGGAGTTCGTCGATCCGGGCGAGGGCGACGAGATGGCTGCGGTGGATCCGGACGAAGCCGCGCGAGGCCCAGCGCTCCTCCAGCGTGGAGAGCGGGATGCGCACCAGATGGCTGCCTTCCTCGGTGTGCAGCCGGGCGTAGTCGCCCTGGGCCTCGACATAGGTGATGGTGTCGATCGGTACGAACCGGGTCACGCCGCCCAGTTCCACCGGGATCTGCTCGGAGCTGCTGTGCACCGGCGCGGGTGGCGTCCGGTCGGAGTGCCGGATCTCGCGGGCGGTGCGCACCTGGTCGCGGACGCGCCGTACGGCCTCGGCCAGTCGTTCCCGGCGGACGGGTTTGAGGACGTAGTCGACTGCCTTGAGGTCGAATGCCTGGACGGCGAAGCCCTCGTGGGCGGTGACGAAGACGATCAGCGGCGGGTGGGTGAATCGCGCCAGCAGCCGGGCGAGGTCGAGTCCGGTGAGTCCGGGCATATGGATGTCGAGGAAGACCACGTCAATGCCGACCGGGCCCTCGGGGCCGACTGGGCCGTCGGCTCCGTCCGCTCCCTCAGGGGTGTCGGGTCCGGCGTCCAGGGCACGGCTGATACGGCGAAGGGCGTCGGTGGCGTCCGTGGCACCCACGGCGCTGGTGACCCGGGGGTCGGAGCGCAGCAGATAGAGCAGTTCCTCAAGTGCCGGTCTCTCGTCGTCGACAGCCAGTACGCGCAGCATGCTGCGGAGTTTAGGGGCTGTCCCTCAGGGCCTCCCGATTGGATCTTGACTGGGCTCGCGTGCCCCGGTGCCGGACCGTGCCCGGTGCGCGTACCCGCTCGACGGGCGGTGGCATGGGGCGGATCCGGCCAGGAGCGCGTCGGTGTTGCCGTCCGGAGGGTTGAGCACAGAGGGTCCCCGGCCCGTATTCATCGGTGACAGACCGCACCACGCGCAGTACCAGGAATCGAGGACTCCATGAGCTTGCAGCAGCGCCACCAGGATGTGGCCGCCTATGCGCTCGGAGTTCTGGAGCCCGCCGACGCGTACCGCTTCGAGGAGCATCTCGCGGACTGCGTTCTGTGCACGGTACAGCTCTCCGACTTCGCTTCGGTCGCTGCCGTGATCTCCCCGCTCGCCGGGTCCGACGCCCTGCTGCCGGCCGGTGCGCCGCCGCACCTGCTGGACCGGCTGACCGGCGAGGTCGCGCTCGTCCGGCGGCGCAGCCGCAGACGGCGGTTCCGGCTGATCGCGGCTGCCGCCGCGCTGATCGTCGCGCTGCCGCTGGCCGTCGCCGCGCTGCGGGCGGCGGACGCTCCGGCCGAGCGGCCGTCGACACGGGTCACGGCGCGCAACGCGGCGACGGGGGTGACGGCGTCCGCCGTGGTACGCGACCAGGCGTGGGGCACATCGGTCGAGATGCGGCTCACCGGACTCACCGGGCTCACCGGCCCCGGCTCCTGCCGCCTCTTCGCCATCACCAAGGAGGGCATCGAACGCCCGGTCCTGAGCTGGAAGGTACCGGCCGGGGTCTACGGGACCCACGGCGAGGAGACACCGCTGGAGATCGGCGGCGGCACGGATCTGCCGAGCGAGCGGATCGGCCG
>NZ_JBSGUP010000212.1:0-11950 GCF_053607985.1 Streptomyces sp. NPDC055078 | reverse complement strand
GTTCGAAGGCCTCCCCGGCGAGCGGGGTCACCGGGACGACCTGGTCGTCGGTGGCCTCGTACGCGTGGCCGGAGCCCTGCGGGCGGTGGCGGATCACGGGGTGACTCCCAGTTCGTCGGCGAGGATCAGATACATGGCGTGGGACCAGAGCAGGGGAGTGGCGTTGGGGCCCCAGCGCTCCTCCCACTCGGCGAGCCGCCCGGGTGCCTGGAGCCGTACCCCGGGCGCCTGTTCGGGCAGCAGCCCGTCGGCGGTGGCGTGCGAGGCGATCCAGTCGAGCTGCCTGCGGGCCTCGGCCCGGCGGCCGGTGCGGGCGTAGTGCCAGCCGAGGAACCCGGCCAGCACCGGCCACTGGCCGCCCCCGTAGAAGGTGTCGCCGAGATAGCGCACCACCCCGCCCCCGGGCCGCACCAGATCGCGCTCGATCGCGGCGAGCGTGGCGGCGGCGACCGGGCCGTCGGCGGGCACGTTCCCGAACGGGGTGAGACAGGACAGCAGACTCGCGTCGACGGCGGAACCGCCCAGCCACTTGGCGAGATGCCCGTCGTGCATGCCCTTGTCACGGACGACGGCGTCGATGGCGTCGACGGTGCGCCCGCACAGCGCCGCGTCCGCGAGACCGGCGTCGGCGACGGCGCGCAGACCGCCCCGTACGGCGCCCAGTGTCGCGCCGTGCACCTGCTCCTTGTGCTCCTCCCACCAGTCGTAGCAGGGGGTCGGCCAGGTCGCGGCCAGATAGCCGACGGTCAGGCCGATCGCCTCGCGGTACGGTCCGGCGTCCCCGCCGTGGCGGCGCAGATGTGAGGCCAGGGCCCACAGCCAGGTGCCGTAACCGTCGAGCTGGAAGTCCCACCAGCCGACATCGCCGGTGTCCTCGCCGTCCAGGGTGTAGCGGGTGGGCAGATAGTCGCCCTCGGCGGGCCTCTCACCCGCCTGGACGGCGGCGATGAGCTGCCCGATGCGTCCGGCGCGGTCGGTGACGACCCGCGCGCACCACCGGTGGAAGCGGTCGGCGCTCTCGGGGGCGCCCGCGCGGGACGCGGCCTCGGCGATGAACGCGCCGTCGCGGAACCACGAATAGCGGTAGACCTCGAAGCCGGGTCCGGCCGGATAGGCCCCGGAGGGGGCCTGGTGCTCGGTGATCACCCCGATGCTGCCGCGCAGCAGAGGGAGGTGGTGGGGGGCGGGCGGGGTGGGCACGGTGAATCTCCTGTGGTGCGGGGTGCCGGGGCGTTCCAGGGAGCGCCCCCGGCGGTGTACGGGGCGGTACGGCCCGGGACCGTACCGCCGGGTCGATCGGCAGCGCCGGGTCAATCGGCGCTCAGCAACGGTCTGACCTGGTCCTCCGCTCTGGCGAGGGCCGCCGGTACGCTGAGGCGGCCGAGAACCACGTCCTGGAGCCGTTCGGTCACGATGTCGGCGATCCGCGCCTGGTTGACCAGCTTCGGCAGCGGCGCCACCTCGTCGAGCGCGTCGAAGACGGCGGCACGGTTGTCCGGCGGACGCTGCGCCACAAACTGCTTCTCCAACTCGTCGCCGGTGGCCGGGGAGAGTTCCCAGGAGGTGTCGATCCGCTTTCTCACCACGTCGTCCGACATCGTGAGGAAGGACATCCACTCCCAGGCGGCGTCGGCGTTGCGGCTCTGGGAGGAGAGCGCCAGCGTGTTCTGGAACACGGAGTTCGCCCGCCGCCCGGCGGTGGGTTCCAGGACGACGTCCCAGCGGATGCCGGACTCGGCGACGGCGGGGAAGAACCACGAGCCGCTGTGCCACATCCCCAGCCGGCCCTCGGTGAACAGCTTGGTGTCGTAGTCCGTGGTGCCGCCCGCCTGAGCCGGAGTCGGCATCGTGGAGCCGACCTTGCCGGTCAGCCACTCGGCGGCGGCGATGCCCTGGGGACTGTTGAACGCGGGCTCGGTCCCGTCCGCGCCGAGGAACGAACCGCCCGCCTGGGCGAGGGCCTTGGTGAACTCCAGATACGACACATGCTGGAAGTCCCCGAACACCCCGCCGCCCAGCGCCTTGATCCGCTCGGCGGCCCGCCGCTCGTCCTCCCAGGTCCACTCGGCGGTCGGATAGTCAAGGCCCGCCCGGTCGAACAGGTCCTTGTTGTAGAAGAGCAGTTCGGTCGAGAAGCTCGACGGCAGCCCGTACTGGCTGCCTTCGTAGGCGAAGGCCGCGAGCGAGGTGCCGGTGAAGCGCTTGCGCACCGAGTCGCCGGGAGCGCTGTCCGCGATCCGCCCGTCCAGGTCCGCGAGCGCTCCCGACGCGGCGTAGGACGCGAAGTTGTCCTGGTTCAGCTCGAAGACATCGGGTGCGGTGCCGCCCGCCACGGCCGTCTGGAGCCGGGTGAAGTACTGGTCGAACGGGGCGGTCTGGACCCGGATGTCGATCTCCGGCCGGCGCTTCTCGAAGGTCTTCTCCAGCGCGGCCAGGTCCTTCAGATGGTCCGGAGCGGCCGAGAACGTCAGATAGTGCACGATCGCGCGGCCGTCGGACGAGGTGGCGCGGGTCGCCGACCCCTGGGTGCAGCCGGCCAGCAGTGCCCCGGCCACCCATGCGCAGATGGCCAGACGCGGTCCGCGGCGGCTCATGCGCCCCCCGGCCGGGCGGTTCGGTGCCATGGTCGGTGTCCTCCTCACTTGGGACTCACTCCGGACTCACTCCGGACTCGCTTCCGACTGTTTCCGACTTGTTGTCGGCCCACTGCCGGCTCACTTCAGACCGGTGGTGGCGATGGAGCGGACGATGTGCTTCTGCGCCGCCAGATAGAGCAGCAGCATCGGGATGACGCTGATGACCGAACCGGCCATGACCACATTCCATTCGGTGGTGAACTGCCCCTGGAGGGCGGAGAGTCCGAGCGGCAGGGTGTACAGCTCGGGGGAGCGGGTCACCACCAGCGGCCAGAGGAAGTTGTTCCAGCTCGCCATGAACCCGAAGACGGTGAAGGTGGCGAGCGCGGGGCGCACCAGCGGCAGGACGACGGTCCACAGGATGCGCATATGGCCCGCGCCGTCGACCAGTGCGGCCTCCTCCAGCTCGCGCGGGACGGAGAGCATCGCCTGCCGGATCAGGAAGGTGCCGAACGCGGACGCGAGCGACGGCAGCAGAATCCCGGCGTAGGTGTCGATCAGTCCGAGCTGCTTCATCTCCACGAACAGCGGCACCAGCAGCACCTGCTGGGGAATCATCATCGTCGCCAGGTACACGGCGAACAGGGTGTCCCGGCCGCGGAAGGTGAACCGGGCGAAGGCATAGGCGGCGAGCGTGCTGGTGACGAGCTGCGCGACGGTGGACAGGACGGAGATCCACAGCGAGTTGCCGAGGATCCGCCAGAACGGCATCGCGTCGGCCAGCCGCCCGAAGTTCGAGGCCGTGAGATCGCCAGGGGCGGGCGCCGACCCCAGCGAGCCGTCGGGCTGAAAGGCCGTCAGCACCATCCAGGCGAACGGGAAGAGCATGCACAGCGCCACGACGACGAGCGCGACGGTGGCCACGGTGCCGCCGAGCGGATGCCGGCGGGAGCCCCGGGCGGGGGCCGCTGCCTTGCGGACGAGCGGGGGAGTCGCGGTCACGGGGATGCCACCACCTTGCGCTGGACACGGCTCTGGATCAGCGAGACGACGAGGATGACCACGAACAGCACCCAGCTCAGCGCACTCGCGTAGCCGGTCCGCCCGTAGCGGAAGGAGTTGTCGTACACCGAGCCCACCACGGTCTGGGTGGCACCAGCGGGACCGCCGCCCGTCATCACGAAGACCTGGTCGAAGACCTGGAAACCGTTGATCAGCGAGATCATCACGACGAACAGGGTCGAGGGGCCCAGCAGCGGGAACGTCACATGCCGAAAGCGCTGCCACGCGGACGCGCCGTCGACCTTCGCGGCCTCGTACACGCTGTCCGGGACGGCCTGGAGACCCGCGAGCAGGATCACCATGACGAAGCCCAGGTCCTTCCACGCCGACGCCAGGACGACCGAGGGCATCGCCCACGAGGGATCGGTCCACCAGCCGGGACCGTTCACCCCGAACCAGCCGAGGACCGTGTTCACGGCACCGGACTGCGGGTTGAGGATCCACTTCCACACCAGGGCGACGACGACCCAGCTGGTCACGACCGGCAGGAAGTACACACCGCGCAGCAGATCGCGGCCGCGTATCGCCCGGTTGAGGCCGAGCGCGATCAGCAGACCCCCCACGTACACCAGCGGCAGATAGCCCGCGACATAGAACAGCGTGTTGCGGAACGCCTTCCAGGTGGCGGGGTCCGTCAGCACCTGCCGGTAGTTCTCCGTGCCCGTCCACTCCATGGGCTTGAGCAGATTCCAGTCATGGAAACTGATCCACAGCGAACCGAGCATCGGGCCCAGGACGAACGCCAGGATCAGTACGAGGCTCGGGGCGAGCAGCAGGGTGAGGAGAGCCGCCTTCCGGGGGCCGCGAAGTGTGTTCACGGCCGCCCGCTCGCCGTATCGTCCCGGCCCGCCGCGCCCGGTGTCGGCGCCGGTGCCGGTGCCGGTGCCGGTGCCCCGGACGGTGCGGCGAGGCGGGCGCGTACCGCGTCGGCGGGGCCGTCCCCCTGGGCCGGCGCGGTGAACGGCGCCGCCAGGACCACGGCGGCGGCGCCGCGCGCCCACGCCTGGTCGTCCCAGCCGTCGGTGATCACCTCGATGGTGCGCGCGGGGCGGAAGAGATGGCTGTGCAGCGCGGGTTCGAACCCGTCGCGCAGATACGGCCACAGGACCGCACCCTCGCCGGTGACGATCACCGCGCCCGGGTCCAGCACATTGACGACGCCCGCCAGCGTACGGCCCAGCAGCCGCCCGGCCCCCCGCAGCACCTCCAGTGCCGCGCTCTCCCCGGCCTCGGCCAGCGCCGCGAGCGCCTCGGGGCGGTCGCCCGGCTCCAGGACGCCGTGCTCGGCCGCCGTGCGCACCAGCCCGTCGGAGCCGAGATACGCCTCCAGACAGCCCCGGTTTCCGCACTGGCAGCGGCGGCCGTTGTCGGTGACCGGCACATGGCCGATCTCGCCCGCCGCGCCCGTGGCGCCCCGCCGAACACCGCCGCCGTCCACGACGGCGAGGCCGACACCGGAGCCCAGGGTGAGGACGAGGAAGTCGTCGAGGTCGTTGCCCCGCCCGTACAGCAACTGGGCGGTTCCGACGGTGTTCACATCGTTGTCGACCAGTACCGGCAGCGCCAGCGCCCGGCTCAGTACCCGGCCCAGTGGCAGCGAGTGCCAGCCCAGCACGGGCGAGTCGACGATCCCGTCCGGCGCGACCCGGCCGGGCACCCCGACCCCGACGCCCATCAGCGGGGCCGTGCCAGGTGGCTGCGCGACCTCGGGCGCGAGCAGTTCGACCAGCCGGTCCAGGGCCTGGTCGTCCACCGCGTCGAAGGGGTGCGTACCGCCGCCGACGACCGTGCCGTCGAGCGTGACGTGCACCAGCGTGATGTGGTCGGGCGCGACCTTGACGCCCAGGGCGCGCCCGGCGTCCGCGACCACGGCGAGCCGGATGGCCGGGCGGCCACCGGCCGACGGCACGGCGTCGGCCTCGGTGATCAGCCCCTCGGCCAGCAGCCGCTTGGTGATCTGCGTGACGGTGGCGGAGCTGAGATCCAGCTGCCGGGCGATCTCCACGCGGCTGAGCGGCCCGGAGCGTCCGAGCAGGGCCAGTACGGCGGTGCGGGACAGCCCGCGCGACAAGGTGTGAGCGGTGGGCGGCACATCACACCCCCTTTCCTTGGTTGCTAAATTTAGCCATCAAATTAAGTCGAGGGAAGGGTTGTGTCAAGGGACCGGGTGAACCCGGGAACGCGGTCCGTCCACCTGGGCGAGTGGCTCCGGTGCCGGGGCCGGGCACTATGGGCACGCCGGGCGGGCCGGGCCATGCGGGGACGCCGGGCGGGCCGGTCGCGGCGCGGTCCAGGACGAGTCGTCCGTACGACCGCGGCGAACGCCCTCTGCCGCACACCGCCGGTCACAGGGCACACTCGCCCGCATGGCTACTCCGACACGAAACTGGACCCCCACCCACGGCGACCCCTACCGCTCCGTCCCCTACCGCCCCGCCCGGATCCCGCCCGCCGAGTCACAGGCCCGCGCCGCCGAGCTGCGCGCCCGGATGGACGAGCGGCGTACCGTCCGGCAGTTCTCCACCGACCCGGTGCCGCTCCAGGTGATCAGGGACGCCATCGCCTGCGCCGCCACCGCGCCGTCCGGCGCGCATCAGCAGCCGTGGACCTTCGTCCTGGTCCAGGACGCCGGGATACGGCGCCGGATCCGGGCGGCCGCCGAAGAGGAGGAACGCGTCTCGTACGACGGCCGCCTCGGCGACGAGTGGCTCGCCGCCCTGCGGCCCCTCGGCACCGACGAGGTCAAGCCGCATCTCACCGACGCCCCGGCCCTGATCGTGGTCTTCCAGCAGCGGTACTGGCTCGGCGACGACGGCACCAAGCGCAAGCACTACTACGTCGACGAATCCGTCGGCATCGCCGTCGGGATGCTCCTCACCGCCCTGCATCTGTCGGGCCTGGCGGCTCTCATCCACACCCCGAGCCCGATGCGCTTCCTCGCCGAGGTCCTCGGCCGCCCCGCCAACGAGAAGGCGTTCGCCGTGATCCCGGCCGGATACCCGGCCGCCGACTGCCAGGTGCCCGATCTGGTGCGCAAGTCGCTGGACCAGGTGCTGATCGAGATCTGAACCGGGGCCGGGGCGCCTGCCGCGAGACCGCGCGGGACGCGGACACGGACGCGAGGCCGTCCCGGGGCACGGACACAGGCATGGACAGGGGCACAGGCATGGGCACGGGCGGACATGGTCACGGGCACGGGCATGGGCGGACATGGTCACGGGCACGGTCACGGGCGCCGGTTGCACACACCGCTGGCTACTGTGCGGGTATGACCTCGCAGACCTACCTCCCCGGACTGTTCTCCCTGGACGGCCGTGTCGCCGTGGTGACCGGTGGCAGCTCCGGCATCGGCCGGGCCATCGCCGGGGGACTGGCGCACGCGGGAGCGCGGGTCGTGGTCGTCGCGCGCAGGGCGGCGGAGCTGGCCGCCACCGTCGACGAACTGACGGCCGACGGCTGCCGGGCGGCCTGGGTGAGCGCCGATCTGGGCATCCGTGAGCGGGTGCGCCCGGCAGCCGAGGAGGCGGCCGGAGTGTTCGGGGAGCCGGACATCCTCGTCAACTGCGCCGGGGTCAATCTGCGCCCGCCGATGGACGAACTGGACGACGCGGTGTGGGACACCACGATGGCGGTGAACCTCATGGCTCCCCATCTGCTCGGACAGCGCTTCGGGCCCGGTATGGCCGAGCGGGGCTTCGGGCGGATCATCCATGTCACCTCCCAGCAGGCACACCGGGCCTTCGCCCAGAGCGGTGCCTACGGTGTATCCAAGGGGGCGCTGGAGTCGCTGGCCCGTTCCCAGGCCGAGGCGTGGTCGCCGTACGGTGTCACCTGCAACACCCTGGTGCCGGGCATGGTGCTGACCCCGCTCAACGCCCGGCTCACCGCCGACCCCGGAACCGTGGCGGCCCTGGCCGCCCGCACGCTGGCCGGGCGCAACGGACTGGCCGAGGACTTCGCCGGCCCGGCGGTGTTCCTGGCGAGCCGCGCGTCGGCCTATGTGACAGGGCAGGCGATCTTCGTCGACGGCGGGTTCGCCGTGCACTGACGCGGCCCGGAGATGCCGCGGCGCCGGAGCTGCCGGGGCGCGCATGCGGACCGTGGCCCTGGCGCACCACGTGATACGCGGGCGCCGGGCCCCGGTCCCGCCGGGGGGCCCGGTCAGGGCTTGCGGGCCACCCCTGCGTACATGTTCGTCGCGTTGTCGGGCAGTTGCTCCCCGTCGGCGGGCCGCCACGAGATCATCGGTACGACGCCGGGGTCGACCAGTTCCAGTCCGGCGAAGAGCCCTTCCACCTCCGCGCGGGTGCGCAGATACATCGGGATGCCCCGCCGGGTGTACTCGGCGGCGAGCGCCGTGGACTCGGCGGCGAGGTCGGCGGTGGCGAGGGTGATGGCCAGATGACTGCCCGGTGCCAGTTGCTCCAGCAGCGTCTCGACCAGCCCCTGTGCGTCCTGGACGAACTGGAGCATCGCGATCACCGTCAGACCTACGGGCCGGTCCAGATCGAGGGTCTGACGGAGCACCGGGTCGGCCAGCAGCGTGTCCGGGCTGTTCATATCGGCCTGGATGTAGGCGGTCCGGCCCTCGGGTGTGCTGCGCATCAGCGCATCGGCGTGGGCGAGGACGATCGGGTCGTTGTCCACGTAGACGATCCGCGCGTCCGGGGCTATGTGCTGGACGACCTGGTGCAGATTCGGTTCGGTCGGGATGCCGGTGCCGATGTCGAGGAACTGCCGGATGCCCGCCTCCGCCGCCAGCCAGTGGGCCATCCGCCGCATCGCCGCCCGGTTCGCCAGCATGCTCGTCCGCAGGCCCGGCCAGGCCCGCAGCGACGCCTCGGCCGCTTCCCGGTCCACCTCGTAGTGGTCCTTGCCGCCGAGGATGTAGTCGTACACCCGGGCCGAGTGCGCCCGGCTGCCGTGCCGTACGGCCTCGGTCCCGCTCCGCTCGCTCATCCCTACCGCCTTCTCGCTCGTCGGTGCTGTGGTCCGGTGCTGTCCGCCCCCGGCGGGCGGGGGCCGCTCCGTCGGCAGTGTGGGCGGCGCCCGTCGCTCCGTCCAGAGCCTTCACACGACGGCGGACCGCCGGGGCGCACCCGCCGCCGGAGGCCGGAGTGCCGCCATGCCCCAGTCTTCACCCTGGACCCGCGTCGGGGTGTGTCTTCGTACGCATCCCCCCGTGTTCCCCGGTCCCTGCCGCCCCCTCGGTACGACCCACCACCCCCAACGGGCGACAGCGGCACGGCACCGCCCCCGGGCCGGGAATCCAGGTGAACCCGCCCGGTCCCGGCGTTAGGGTCGGCGGCATGCCTGTACAGTCCTCCATCCGGCTCGCCGGTCGTGTCATGTCCTACGTCGACTTCGGCGGTCCGGGGATCCCGCTCCTGGCGCTGCACGGTACGTTCGGGCGCGGGGCGCAGTTCACGCGGCTCGCCCATGACCTCGGGGAGCAGGTCCGGGTGATCGCTCCGGACCAGCGTGGTCACGGTCTGAGCGATCACACCGATGGTTACGCGCGGGAGGACTTCGTCGGCGACGCCGCCCGTCTGATCGAGGAACTGGGCCTGGGCCCGGTCGCTGTCCTCGGGCACTCGCTCGGCGGAATCACCGCCTACCAACTCGCGGCCCGGTTTCCGGGGCTGGTCTCGGCGCTGGTCATCGAGGATGTGGGGCCGGTGATGCGGCCCCCGGAGATCCCCCGGCCGGTCCTCGATGTGCGGGGCTGGCCCCGTACGGCGGACACACGCGCCGCGCTGGCCCGCGCGATCGAGGACGCCGGGGTCCCCGACAGCGGGTACTTCATGCTCAGCGCGGTTCAGGACGGCGATCGCTGGCGGATGCTGTTCGACTGGGATCACATGATGACGGTTCAGCAACACGGCGTCGGTGACTGGTGGTCCGACTGGCTGGCCTCCACCTGCCCCGCCCTCGTGCTGCACGGTGGCAAGAGCACCCTCCTGCCGGCCGGGCTGGCCCGGGCCATGACCGCGCGCAGACCGGGCACCCGGCTCGTCCCCTTCCCCGGGGCGGGACACTGGATCCACGACGACGCCCCCGTGGAGATGGCACGTGCGGTCGGTGCGTTCTTCCACGGCCGCACCAACTCACGTCGTTGATCGACGTGTTGGTCGATGCGGAGGAACATCGCGGAACCGTGCCACGGGTGAAGTGGTGTCAGTTCTTCCGTCCGACACCGCAGAGCACCGCCACGTCGGCGGCGCGGCCCGAGCCGGGGTCGGGCCGCCACTGGGACGTGGGCACCACACCGGGTTCCATGAGTTCCAGGCCATGGAAGTAGGCGGTGATCTGCTCCGGGCTGCGGTTGGTGTAGGGGTGGCTGCCGCTGGTCTCGTTGTACTGACGGACGGCTTCGTTGCGGGCCTCGTTGGTGGTGGTGCCGTCGTTCACCACGAGATAACTGCCGGCGGGCAGCGCCCCCAGCAGATGTGCCAGGGTCGCCCGTGCCTCGTCGTAGTCGGCGACGTTGCCCAGAATCCCCAGCATCATCAAGCCGACCGGGCGGCTGAGATCCAGTGTCCTCGCGGCCTCCGTCAGGATCCGGGCGGGGTGCCGCACATCCGCGTCGATATAGTCGCAGGCGCCCTCGGGGGTGCTGGTCAGCAGGGCGTTGGCATGGGTGAGCACCAGGGGATCGTTGTCGACGTAGACGATCCGTGACTCCGGCGCCACCCGCTGGGCGAGTTCGTGCGTGTTGTCGGCGGTCGGCAGGCCCGTGCCGATGTCCAGGAACTGCCGGATGCCCGCCTCGCCCGCCAGATACCGGACGGCACGCGCCAGGAACGCCCGGGTGTGCCGGGCGTCGTCGACGATGCCCGGGAACACCTGCTTGACCTGGTCTCCGGCCGCTTGGTCGACTTCGTAATTGTCTTTGCCCCCCACCCAGTAATTCCAGATGCGGGCCGAGTGGGGTACCGAGGTGTCGATCCTGCTCGATGCCTGCGGTGTCGAGTCGCCGTCTGTCATAGCGAGCATCCTTCTGTCGCGTGTCCCTGGGCCTTCGCACAACTTAGCGTCAACAGGAGATATTTCTCCGTACGTTGGTGATCGCATCAGGGGACCGCGTGCGGGCGCGGGCCTGGAGTGCGGGGCGGTGCACCGCTCAGTGGGAGGGGCGCGGCGGTCCGTTCAGCGGGGGGACGCGGCGATCCGAACGCGCCGGCTGTCGTGGTCGGAGAGGAACGACGCCAGCGCCCGGCCCTGCTCGGCGACGGAGGCGCGGTCGGCCCGGGAGAAGCGGCGCAGCGGAGTGACCGTCACGGTGCCGCCCTCGACGCTCCAGGTCGCGGCGACCCGGCCGTCGACCAGGACGAAGCGCGCGCCGGTGACCGACAGGCCGCGGTGGGCGCCGTCGATGATCCGGGTGCGGTCGTGGTAGCCGAGGACCGCGTTGTCGAACGCGGGCAGAAACCGTACCGGGGCGGGCGTGTCGGGGTCGGGGCGCGGTGCCTCGGGGAGGTCCAGCAGCTCCCGGCCGTGCTCGTCGCGGAAGGTGATCAGCTCCTCGCGTACCGAGGCGACCGCGGCCGGCAGTCCGGCGAGGCCGCACCAGGCGCGCAGGTCGGCCGGGGACGCGGGGCCGAACGCGGCCAGATAGCGCCGTACCAGCGCCTGACCCACCGGATCGGAGCCGTCCGGGGACGGCGGGTCGACCTCGCGGCCGAGCCAGGACGAGAGCGGGACGTTGCGCACTCCCCCCTTTGTCCGCCACAGCCCGCGCGGCGGCAGCTGCGCCACCGGGATGAGGGCGGCGATCAGCATCTCCCCGAGTGCCCGTGGCCCCGGCGCCGGCCAGCGCTGAGCGAGTTCCCGTGCGAGCCCGCTCATCGAGCGGGGCTCACCGTCGGCCAGCGCCGCGCGGCCTGCCGCGGCCAGCTCGTCGAGGTCCACCCCTTCGAGTTCGCGGCGGTAGATCCCGAGTACTCGCTGTCGCAGCATCGTGTCGTGGCGGGCCCGCCAGGCCAGCGCGTCGTCGGCGGTCACGAGGTGGACGGTGCGGCGCATGAGGTGGGTCCGCACCACGCCCCGCCCGGTGAGCAGGTCCGAGAGCGCCGCCGGGTCGAACGCGCGCAGCCGTGACCAGAGGCCGACGAACGGCTCCTGCGGTTCCTGTGCCTGCAGACCGCAGAGGTGGGCGACGGCGTCGGGGACCGGCATATCGGCGCGGTCCAGCAGCAGCTGCCGGGCGAGCGTCGCGCGGTTGAGCGCCCGGGTGCCGAGTACGGTCGCCCGGGTCGTGGCGGGCCGCGCGGGCCCTACGGGCCGCCCGGCTTCGGTACGGGAAGGGGACG
>NZ_JBSGUP010000211.1:0-11952 GCF_053607985.1 Streptomyces sp. NPDC055078 | reverse complement strand
GGGGCCAAAACACCGCTCGGCTCACCGATGGGCCGATCACAGGTGATCGGCCTCACGGCTCGGAAGCCATCCGGTTCCGCGGTTCACGGATCAGGCGATGAGCAGTTCCACGGGAACGGCCTGGAGTTCGCGGTACCCGGATTCGGTGACGGCCAGGTCCGTGCCCCCGAGGAGCACATCCTTGCCGTCCTGTGAGATGAGGGTCGGCGAGATCGAGTAGACCATTCCCGGTGCGAGGACGAAGTCGGGCTGTTCCTCCTTGCCCGGCACGAACTCCCTCTGGACCCGGTGGCTGCTGCCCGGGTACTCGGGAGCGTCCATGCCGAACTGATGGATCTGCGAGTGGCTGGAGAACCTGAAGGGGGTCTGCTCGGCCGCTTCGCGGTAGGCCACGGCCAGCTCCGAGTGCAGTACGCCCGGCTTGACGTGGCTCAGCACATGCTCGCGGACCTTGAGGATGGAAGCGAACATGTCCGCGTGCAGCCGGCTGGGGGCACCCATCGAGATCTGCTGATCGGTGTGGCCGGTGTAGCCGCGGTAGCGGGCCATCGAGGTCAGAGTGAGCATGTCACCCGCTTCGATCCGGCGGGACAGGCACAGTTCGGCGACCGCCGGGTTCTGCGAGGCGTGCTTGCCGTACGACAGATAGAACCTCGTGTCCAGGTCGGCGCCTTCGGCCCACATCGCGCGGATGCCTTCCTGGACGACCTGGGCGCCCGTCATCCCCGGCCGTACGAAACCGCGGATCGTCTGCACGGCGCTGTCCCAGATACGGCACGCCTCCTCGATGACTGCCAGTTCCTCGGCGCTCTTCACCGTACGGGCGCTGGCGAAGACATCGGCGAGCTGGACGAGCCGGACGTCCGGCATGGCCGCCGTGAGCTGTTCGATGACCAGGTGGTTGAGTCCGGAGTCGACACCGACCCGCGCTCCGCTCGGGAGTCCCAGTTCCCTGATGCGGGCGACGATCTCCGAGGTGTCGCCCACCTGCCGCGGGGAGTGGATGTGGTCGCTGGCGGGACGTATGTCCTCGATCCACTCCTGAGCGTCCAGGAGGTACTCGACCGGGATGTCGACGATGTGCCGCCCGTTGACGAAGCAGGTCACCGGCGCCTCGTCCGCCGTCAGCACAGCGTAGTTCTCGCCCGGGATGCCATTGGTGAGATAGAACGCGTTGTGCCCGCTGGCGATGATCGCCTCGGCGCCCGCGGCCCGCAGGTACTTCCGGACCAGGGCATGGCGGCGGTCGCGTTCCGCGAGGGTCAGCGTGTTGTCCGGGAGGCTGGGCCCGACAGTTGTACTCATGATCTCCTCAGTTCCTCTGAGCGTTGTTCTCTTGGCCGGTCTCGGTCGCGAGACCGGCCATGGCTCCGGCGGCCGACGCGGCGCTCATGCCGATGGTCACGCCCATCGCGCGCGCCGTTTCGTTGGCGGCGGAGATGAACCCTTCGTGGTACGTGCTCATCGCGTCGTCGATGCGGGCGCTGAAGCAGGAAACGGCCGCCGCGGCGACGCCGATCTCGTCGCTGTCCCGCAGGCCGGCGATCCCGGACCGGTTCCGGGCCATGCCCGCGTCGTTGGCTATCCAGCCCCGCACCGGCCAGGTCCTGAGCAGGGCGGCCTTCGTACCGCCCGAGTGCACACCGACGACCACCACGTCCGAGCTGAAGTCCCCGTCCTCGGGCAGGGAGGTCAGGGTGCGTACGACGAGGATCCGGTGATCGCGGGTGCCGGCCATCCGGTGCACGGTGTTGTCCAGGGCGAGATCGGTCTCCCGGGCCCGGCCGCGCTCGGCCGCCAGCATCAGCTGTGCCGCCCGCCGCGCGGGCAGTCCTGGGCGCACCCCCAGGAGGGCCGCCGCCGTATTGACACTTCCTATCGTTCCGGCGGCCAGGGACAGCCCGTTGGACACCTCCCCGGTCTCCCCCGCCACGGCCGCCGCGGGGACCCCGTAGCGGTCGGCGAAGGGAAGACCCGCGATGCCGGCGGCGTCCCTGCCCACCCCGGCGTCATGGGCGATCACGCCCTTGACGCCCCGGGAGATCGCGTGTGCGACCGTTCCGGCCCCGCAGTAGGACGCCGCGATGACCACGTCGTCGTGACCGATCCCGGGAGCCCCGATGTAGAGCAGCGAGTCCATGGCGAACACCTGCCCGGCGGCCGTCCGCGCGATGGCCCGGACCACCTGGTGGCCCAGTGGGGCGGGGGCGGCGGCGTGTGCGCCCGCCCCTGGGTGGCCGGTGGGCTTCGGGGTCACGGCAGAATCCGCTCTGCGCGCGGGTCTGGTGTCGGCTCCGGGTCCGGGGTCCCGTTCGCGGGCGGCTCCAGGGTTTCGGGCGTCCCTCGCGTCGCCCGCCGGATCAGGCGGGCGACCTCCGAACGCAGGGTGACGAATTCCCTGCTCGCCTTGGTCTCGATCTGGTCGCGCTCGGAAGGGAGGTCGACATCGATCTCCCGCATGGTCCTGCTCGGTGAGCCGGTGAGGACGATCACGCGGTCGCCGAGGTAGACGGCCTCGTCGATGTCATGGGTGATGAGCATGATGGTCACCCCGTGGTTGCGCTGGACGGCGGCGACGAGGTCTTCGAGTTCGGAACGGGTCTGCGCGTCGACGGAGGCGAAGGGTTCGTCCATCAGCAGCAGATTCGGCCGATAGGCGAGGGCTCGTGCGATCGCGACCCGCTGCTGCATTCCGCCTGACAACTGCCAGGGATACTTGGCGTGATCACGCGCCAGGCCCACTTCGGCGAGCGCTCTCTCCACTCTTCTGGCGCGCTGGCTTCTGTCGGCCTTCAGGTAACGCAACGGCAGCTGGACATTCTCGGCCACCGTCAACCAGGGGTAGAGCGATCGCTCGTATTCCTGGAACACCATGGCCAGGTCGTCGGGAACCCGGGATACGGTCCGGCCGTTCATCCGAACGCTCCCGCTTGTCGGGCGCATCAGACCCGCGACGGACTTCATGAGCGTCGTCTTCCCGCAGCCGGACGGGCCCACGATCGAGACGAGTTCTCCCTCACCGATCCTGAAGCTGATCGAGTCGATCACCGCTTTTCCGGGAACATACTCGTAGTGGAGGTTCTCCACTTCAAGAACAGTCTTGAGTTCGCGCATTCTCATCCCGCCCTTTCACCGGTGTGCCAGCGGAGAAGCCGCTTCTCCAGCGTCACGAATGACAGATTGAGCAGGATGCCGATGACGACGATCATGATGATTCCTGACCACATATCGACAATCCTGAAGTAGTCCTGGGACTCGTCCACGAAGTGACCGATGCCATTGTTCGCGGCAACCAGCTCGCTGATGACCATGAGGTTCAAACCCAGAGACAGGGCCACCCGCATGCCGGCCAGGATTTTGGGGCCGGCGGCCGGGAGTACGACGCGGCGCAGCCGTGCCGCCCGGCCCAGTCCGAATGCGCGCGCGGTGTCCAGCTTTACCCGGTCGACGGTCCGCACGCCTTCGACCGTGTTCAGGAGTACCGGCCACAGGCTCACGAAGGCGATCAGCGAAACGCGCATGTTGTCGCCGATTCCCAGCAGTACGAGAAACACCGGGAGGACGGCAGGGCTGGGAATCGAGCGCATGAAGTCGAGCACCGGTCTGGCCATGTCCGCGGCGAGTGGAGACGAGCCGATCAGCACGCCGCCAGCGATCCCGACGACGACCGCGAGCGCCCATCCCGCGAGAAGGCGCCGCAGACTTGACACGACATTCTCCGTGAACAGATCCGTCACGAAGGGCAGTTGATCCGAGAACCACAAGGTGCGTGTGGCATCCAGGATATCGGCCGGTACGGGGAAGTAGCCGGAGGTCGAGGACTGGGCCATCCGGTGCCAGACCACAACCGCGACCACGAGGACACCCCAGCGCACGATCAGGTCGCGTGCGATCCTGGCCATCCGAGCGTACGCCGGCGAATTGGCGGGTGCCGCCGGCTCCGCCGGGCCGGCCTTCTGGAGCCGGGGGGTCATCGTGAAACCCCGTTCATTCCGTGCCGCCATGCGAACAGCCTGTTCTCGACAAGCGTCAGAACCAGGTTGATGGCGATTCCGAGAACGCCGGCGAGCACGGACGCGCCGAGCACCAGTCTCGTATCGCCGACCAGGCTGGCGCCCAGGATGTAGGAACCGATGCCGGTGGGTGACCCGGCCACCAACTCGGCGCCGACGACGACGATCAGGGCCAGGCCGGCCGAGATCCGGATACCGGTGAACACGAAGGACGCGATGCTGGGGATCACCACCCAGCGCAGCACGGCACGGCGCGGCAGCCGGAAGCTCCTCGCCGTGGCGACGCCGACCGGGTCGATGTCCCGCGTCCCGTACAGCGTGTTGAGCAGGGTCGGCCAGAGGGCCGCCAGCAGCGCGAGGATGACCTTCATCCTGGTCTCGGTCCCGGCCGCGAGCATGAAGACGGGGATGAGCGCCACGGCCGGCAGGTTCCGCAGTATCTCGATCGGGACCTGCGCGGCCCGCGCGGCCACCGGCAGGGATCCGATGGCGACACCGAGCGGGACGGCGATCAGGACCGTCAGGAGCATGGTCAGGCTCCATGCCGTCATGGTCCAGCCCATCGCGGCGGCGAAATCGCCGTTCCAGAGCAGCGCGTAGGCCGCGTCGAGGATCTGGAGCATGGTGGGGAACGACTCCCCCAGCCATCCGGCCAGGGTCGTGAGCTGCGCGATCGTGAGGAAGATCGCCACCCCCATCGTTCCCCGGATCGCCGGGCGCATCGACTCCCGTGCTCCGCGCCGCGCGGTCCGCCGGACGTCGCCCCGGTGAACAGGCTCCACGGCCGAGGGGGTTGTGCCTTTCCCCGTCGCGGCTCCTGGTGAGCTGGTATCGGACACTCTCGTCACCATTTCCGGTGCTCGGTCGTCTCGGTGGGCGGGCGGTGCATCAGTCGCCGATCTCCGGCACGGAGATCTTGTGGTCGACGACTCCCAGGTCCCGCATGATTCCTGCCAGTTCCTGGAGATCCTTTTGATCGACTTCGGGGGTGAACCCGGGCAGCACCAGGTTCTTGGTCTGCTCGGCCTTGAAGGTCGTATAGGTCGGGAGCACGCGTGTGACCACTTCGGGCTTGGTCCTGATGGTTTCGGTGGCCTTGACGATCGCCCGCCGGAAGGCCGCGATCGTGTCGGGATTCGCCTTGGCATAGGCAGTGCGGGTGTTGTAGCCGACCAGCGGGAATCCTTCGAACGGGCCGGAGAACGCGTCGAAAACGATGCGGTATTCGCCCGAGGCGAGCAACCCGCCGAGTACCGGTTGCGGCACACAGGCGGCGTCGACCTCACCCTCGTCGATACTGGGCTTCATCTCTGCCGCCGCGAGCTGCACATAGGTGGTTTTGCCGTCGTCCCGTTTGATGCCCTCCTGCTTGAGCGTCGTGTCCAGCAGCATGTTGCACATGCCCGGCGCTCCGGTCACCGCCGCCGTTTTGCCGACGAGATCAGCCGGCTTCCTGATGCCGGACGCCTTCGGGACAACGAATGAGGCATAGGTCGGAACACCGCTGGTGGCCCCCATGATCGGGGTGAGGGGGACCTTCTTGTCAGCGGCCAGCAGGAACGCCGACCACGGAATGCCCGCGACATCGAACGATCCGCCGACCGTCGGTGCGACGGGCGAGCCAGGCGGCATCTGCTTGGTTTTCACCTCCAGCCCTTCGTCGGCGAAATATCCTTCCTCCAGCGCGACGAAGATCGGCAGGTAGTCGGCCAGCGGAAGATACCCGACCGTCATCGACTTCCCTTGGGGTTTGCCGCCCGGGGTGTCCTCGCCGGACTCCGAGTCGGCTCCACACGCGCTGAGGGCGAGCAGCGCCACGATTGTCATCACCGACACGAGGGCTCGTTCGGTCTTCGATGCACGGGTGAGTGTCTTCGATGCGGTGAGTTCCGTACCGCGTGGTGAGGGTGAGACATTCAATGCCTTCTCCATCCAACCGTTGTCGGGAGCTGCCCCGACATTCTGCAGACCATGCAATTAACGTCTTGGCGTCGGATGCTGGCAGATTGTTAACCCAGGGTCAATCGTCAGTTCCGGGTTTTCTGCCGGACCGCGGATCAGGCGAACGCGAAGTCGGTGCCGAGACCGCGAGAACGGGCCCTGTCGTAGATCGCGCACGCGAGGGCGATGTCCCAGAACCCGCCCTCGGAGTCCTTGAACACGATCCGTTCGTCCTCCGATGTCCGGCCCGGCACCTTGCCGGAGGTGATGTCACCCAGTTCGGAGACGCTCTCCCAGCCGAGGTGTCCCGCGGCGGTGAGACTCAGCAGCGGGTGCCCTCGGTCATCGGGAAGCCAGGGATCGGTCCACCCCCGCTCATGGATCTTCGAGCCGACGACGATCCTGTCGGCCGCCAGGTGCACCGACGGATCGATCTCGTTCGGGTGCCCATAACTGAGCAGCAAGGTGCCCGCGTCCCTCATCGGATCGGCGTGCAGGACGGGTTCGAGGGACGATGTGCCGACCAGTGCGATCGGGGCACCGCCGACGGCGACGGCCGCCGAGTCGACAGCCCTCACCGCGATACCGAGTCGTGCGGAGACCTCCTCGGCGAACGCCGTGCGTTTGGCTTCGGTACGGCTGAAGACCCGGATCTCCTTGACGGGACGCTGCTGTACGACGGCGGCGAGGACCGAGCGCAGATTGTGTCCGCTGCCGATCACCCCGATCGTGTCGGCATCGGCGGGTGCGAGCAGTTCTGTCGCCAGAGCCATCGTGGCGCTGATGCGCAGGGGGCCGAACGGGTAGGACATCACCGCCAGCAGGTCACCGGTCGGCTCGTCGTAGACGGTGGCGATGGCGGGCACCGTCCTGGCGTCACCCCGGCCCGCGGGATTCACCCGGGCGCCCGACCGCCTCGGCTCACCGACGGCTCCGAGGACGACACGCAGGGCGCTGTTCGCCATGGGGAGCATCATCGGGGCCCTGGCGTCGATCTGCTGCCTGGCCTGGGCGTTCGCGGCTTCTCGGATGACCTCCGTCGCCGTCGGGAGGTCCATCAGCTTCAGCACCTCGTCCATCCGCAGCAGCAGGGTCATCGCGGTTCGCCCGCTGCCCTGGTCCACGCGCTGTTCTCGGTTCCGGCTGTTGTTCTTCGGCGATCATCCATCGGGGTCGGGTCCTCTCGTACGGATGGGTGACTGGATTCGGTCGTGTCCGGACGCCGCCGGCCACGAAGCCCGCTCGGGCGGACCGGACAGCGGGCCCGGGACGGGTGGTGGCTGCCGGTCCCCGGCCCAGGAGACGAGGGCCCGGGTGACCTCGTACGGCCGGTCGAGGGTGGAGAGATGGCCGCACTCGGGCACGGTGGCGAGCCGGGCGCCGGGGATGCCGTTCGCGATCTCGGCCGCCAGCGCGGGCGGCGTCACCTCGTCGCTCGCGCCGGCCAGCACCAGGGTGGGGCAGCGGATGGCGGCGAGGCCGGGCCGCGAGTCGGGGCGGTCCTCCATGGCCCGGAGCTGCCGCAGATAGGCGTCCGTTCCGGTTTCCTCGGCCATCAGCCGCACCAGCGCCCGCCGGGTGCCGTCGTCCGAGCCTGCGTCGTGGAAGTAGCGGGGGAAGAGCAGGTCGCTCAGCTCGCCGAGGCGCCCGGCGCGGGCGAGGGCGGCATGGCTGCGCCGCCCTTCCCGCTTCTGTGGGGTGTCGGGCCGTGCGGTGGTGTCCAGCAGGGCGAGCCTGCTGACCCGGTGGCCCGCCTGCCGCATGATCTCGAAGGCGATGTAGCCGCCCAGCGACAGTCCGGCCAGGGCGAACCTCGGCGGTGCGCAGTCCAGTACGCGCCGGGCGAGCGCGGGGAGGCTGTCGTCGTGCCGGATGTCGGCGACCGTGACGGGACCGTACCGCCACAGCTCGGGCAGCTGGTCGGCGAACAGCCGTGGTGAGCACAGCATGCCCGGGATGAGCACGATCGGCACCGGTTCACCCGCCGGCTCGGCCCACCGGGGCTCCGACGGCCATCGGGCGGTCATGAGGTGGCCTCGCCCATGGCGAGCCACACCGTCTTGGTCTCGGTGTACTCGTGAATGGCCTCCGGGCCGTTCTCCCGGCCCAGCCCGCTCTCCCGGTATCCGCCGAAGGGCGCGGCATGGCTGGTTCTGCGGTAGGTGTTGATCCAGACCGTGCCGGCCCGCAGCCGCCGGGTGACGCGGTGGGCGCGGCCGACGTCCCTGGTCCACACCCCGGCCGCCAGTCCGTAGCGGGTGTCGTTGGCGATCCGTACCGCGTCGTCCTCGTCCTGGAAGGTCAGCAGGCACATCACGGGTCCGAACACCTCGTCCCGGGCGATCCGCATGTCGTTGGTGACATCGCCGAAGACGGTCGGCGCGACGAAGTAGCCGCCGAGGCGGGCCGCGTCCGGATCCCGGCGGCCTCCCGTGAGCAGGGTGGCGCCGTCCGCCTCCGCGATGTCGAGGTGGCGCAGCACTTTCTCGTACTGGGGACGGCAGGCGACCGGGCCCATCCGGGTGTCGTCGTCCAGCGGATCGCCGAGCCGGATCGTCCGGACACGTTCGACGAGGCGGGCCGCGAACTCGTCATAGCGGCGGTGGTGCACCAGGACCCGGGAGCCGGCCATACAGCTCTGGCCGGTGCCGTGGAACAGTCCGGTGACGGCCCCCTCCACGGCCGCGTCCAGATCCGCGTCGTCGAACACGATGTTGGGAGACTTGCCGCCGAGTTCCAGCGAGACGCGGGCGAGCCGGTCAGCCGCCGCGGCGGCGATCTTCTTCCCGGTGGCGGTGGACCCGGTGAAGGCGATCTTGTCGACCAGTGGGTGGGCGGCGAGCGCGGCACCGGTGGAGCCGTCGCCGGTCACCACATTGAACACGCCGGGCGGGAATCCGGCTTCGAGGACCAGCTCCGCGAACCGGAGGGTGGAGACCGGGGTGAACTCCGAGGGCTTCACCACGAAGGTGTTGCCCGCCGCCAGTGCGGGACACAGCTTCTGGCACAGCAGGGCGAGCGGGCTGTTCCAGGGGGTGATCGCGGCGACGACGCCGATGGGTTCGCGGACCGTGTAGGTGAGGGTGTGGGGGAAGGAGGTGGGGAGGGTGTGTCCGTGCACGGTCTCGGCGATGCCCGCGTAGTAGTGGCAGAAACCGGCGAGTGCCCTGGTCTGGCCGAGGGCCTCGCGCAGCAGTTTGCCGTTCTCCCACACCTGGGTGCGCGCCAGTTCGCCCTCGCGTTCGAGGACGAGGTCACCGAGGCGCCGGAGCAGCCGGGCACGTTCCGCCGGGCCGCTGTGCGGCCACTCGCCGGTGTCGAAGGCGGTCCGCGCCGCGCGAACCGCCGCGTCGACATCGCTCCTGCCCGCCCCGGGCACCGTGGCCCACGGCTCGCCCGTGCTGGGGTTCACGGCGTCGAAGCGGCTGCCGTCCACGGCGTCGGTCCAGTGCTCCCCGATGAGCATCCGGTAGGTCTCCGGGGCGGCCGGTGGGCCGGCCGCCGCCGTCGTGGTCTTCATCGAGGCTCCATCTGTTGCGGGCTGTTGCGGGCTGTTCGGCCGTTCTCGCGGTTCGGCCGTTCTCGCGGTTCGGCCGGTGGACCGGGAGGCGTGTGCGGTGCAGGGCGCGGGTTCGGTGCGCGGATTCGGTGCGCGATCCAGGACACGATGCGGTGCGCGGTTCAGGGCGCGGTGGCGATCGGCGGTCCGTCCGGTGCCGGGTCCGGACCGGACGCGGCGAACAGCAGCGACTTGATCACCAGCGGGACGACCCGGCTGGGACGGGCCGGCTCGCCGATGTCCACATAGTCGAACTCCTCCAGTTCGACGCCGTCGAGGCAGATCAGCGGTGCTGTCACCGCCAGTTCCTCGGTGAGCAGCGCCGCCAGCGACCGGCCCACGTCCCCGTCGAGGAGGACGACCAGACACCTCCCGTCGGCGAGGTGCCGTGACATGCCTTTCACCAGCCCCGCCGCGAGCGCCCGCAGTCGCGGATAGGTCGTCTCACCCGGCCAGCGCAGGGCCACCGCGACCGCGCCGGCGCCCGCTGCCGTGTCGTGGACCCGGGCCGCCGCCGTGACCGCGCCCGCCACCACGTCCGTACAGACGGGCCCCGACAGATCGAGCCGGGGGCGCAGCACGGGAACGTCACGGAGCGGCAGTGCCGCCTCCGAGGACAGCCCCACGGTGTTGCCGCTGACCTGGACCGTGAACTGCGAGGCGCCGATCACGGTGGCGCGGATCCGCTGGGCGGAGCCGAGCACCGGCAGCGGGAGTCGGCCGTCGCGCAGCGCCTCGTTCAGCTCGGCGGCCAGCGGGACGGCGAGATCCCCGAAGCTCTCCTTCTCGGTGTCCGCGAGGTATTCGGCCACCCCGCCGGAGAAGCTGACCGCACCGGGCCGCACCCCGGCGGGCCGGTCGTCGGCGAGCAGCAGACCGGGCGGATACCCCGGCGGTACCGCTCCCCGGGTGGCCACGCCGACCAGTACATCGGCGAAGGCGCGGACCAGCCGGCTCTCGTCCTCCGCCCGGAGTACGCCGCCGAGCCGGAGCGGAATCCCGGCCGCCCGGGCGATCTCCAGCGCGGGGGCGTCGGCCCGTACGACATGGCCGTCCTCGTACGCCACCAGCCGGCCGCCCACCGCGACGGCGGCGGTGCCGAGCACCTCGCCGTCGGCCAGTACGGCGATCTTGCTGGTACCGCCGCCGATGTCGATGTGCAGTGTGGCGTCCGGCCGGCCCCGTGAGGCCGCCACCGCTCCCGAGCCGTGCGCGGCGAGCACCGCTTCGAGGTGATGGCCCGCCGACGCGCAGACGAAGGTGCCCGCCTCGCCGGCGAACAGGTCGGCGATGGCCCGCGCGTTGGTCCGCTTGAGCGCCTCGCCGGTGAGGATCACCGCACCGCTGTCCACGGCGGACCGCTCGACACCGGCCTGCTCATAGCAGCCGCTGATGAACGCGCCGAGCTGTCCGGCGTCGATCGTGTCGTCCGGTACGTAGGGAGTCAGCAGCACCGGGGAGCGCCAGAGCACCTCGCGCTCGACGACCACGAACCGGCTGGAGTGGTCCTGCGACCGCCGCCGCAGATGCACCCGGGCGAACATCAGATGTGTGGTCGAGGAGCCGATGTCGATGCCGACGGTGAGCATCTCGACATGGTCCGCGTTCCAGGCGTACGACTGGGCGTACGCGCGCTGGTCGGCGGTCAGCGGGGGCCCGCCGTCCCGGGTGCGGACGGAATCGTCGCTTGCGGCGGGCGGCCGGGACGCGGTGGTCGTCACCGCCGCGCTCCGGTGGCGAAGGCTTCATCGAACAGCGCGCGCATCGCGGCCCAGGACCGGCGGTCGGCACGCTCGTCGTAGCCGACGCCCGGCACGCCGTAGTGGTCGGACGCGGGATTGGTGAAGCTGTGCTTCGCACCGCCGTAGGCGATGAACTGCCAGTCCGCACCGGCGCCGCGCATCTCGTCCTGGAGGGCGGTGACGGTGTCGGGCGCGACCAGGGGGTCCTCCGCGCCGTGGCACACGAGCACCCGCGCCCGCACCGCGCCCGGCTCGGCGGGCCGCTCGGTCCCGAGGCTGCCGTGAAAGCTGACGGCCGCGCGCAGTTCGGCGCCGTCGCGCGCCAGTTCCAGTGCGACGGTGCCGCCGAAGCAGAAGCCGATGGCGCCCAGGCGTTCACCGTCCACCTGGGGCAGCGCCGCCAGTGCGGCAAGGCCGGCGCGGGCCCGCCGCCGGAGCACTGCCGGGTCCTTCTTCAGCTCGTCGACCAGGGCGATCCCTTCGGGGAGCGAGGCGGTCTGCCGGCCGTCACCGTACATGTCGAGCGCCAGTGCCGCGTAGCCCAGTTCACTGAGCATCCGGGCACGCTCGCGTGCCTGGTCGCCGAGGCCGAACGCGTCGGATGCGATGAGGACGCCGGGCATCGGCCCGGAAGCCGACTCGTCGTAGGCGAGAAAACCCCGCAGATTCAGTGGCCCGTCGGAGTATGCGAGATCCG
>NZ_JBSGUP010000210.1:0-11966 GCF_053607985.1 Streptomyces sp. NPDC055078 | reverse complement strand
GTGCGCGCGCCACCAAGCCCCGCGCCCGCACGGGTGCGCACCGCCCAGCCGTGCGCACCGCCCAGCCGGGCCCGCCACTCAACCGGGCCCGCACCACCGCGTGCGCGCCCCACCCCTCAGTTCAGTGGTAGCCGCCGCTGCCGAACGCCCCGCCGCCGATGTTCGGCCCGTGGTCGGGCCTGGCCTCCCGGCCCTTGCCGGTGCTGTGGCTGCTGTGGGTCCTCATGTTGTACGGGAGGAGGCGGTTCTCGCCCTCGCCGGGGAAGGTGTCGTCGTCCTCCTCACGGACCTCCTCGATGTGTTCCCGCTGGTCGGGCTGGTGGGGCTGTTCGTCGGGGCGCGGGGGCACGTACTCCTCCCGGCGCCGCGAGTCCCACCACATGGCTCCGGTCAGCAGAACCACCAGGACGACTCCGATGACGAGCATTACGGTGATCATGGTTCTTGCCTCCATGACACTGGGGGGCACTACGGGGCACTACAGGTCACTACGGACACACCACGGACGCACCACGGACACACCGACCCCCGAAGAGACCGTGTTTCCTCGTGCCTCTGTACCCAGTGTCACCCCATTCGCCCCTTTTATTCAGGTGAAGAAGTTCAGCTCGTCCTCCTTCGCCCCCGTCAGCTCATAGCGGGTACCGGTCAGCGGCCGGCCGGTGAGCAGTCTGATCAGGGTGGCCCCCGACCCCGTGTACACCGCCGGGTCCGGGCTGTCCGCGCCGAGTACGAGCGGTGCGTCATGCCCGTCCAGCCGGGCCAGCAGCGGCTGCGTCCGGCGGACCCGGGAGAGCACGGCCACCAGGGCCAGGGCGTGCCGCTGCCCATCGCCCTCGTACGCGCCCGGCTCGCCGAGTGCCTCCCGGACGTCCCCGGCGTGCACCCACTCACCGAACGCGACCGCGTCGAGCTTTCCGTGACCGGCGGCGGCGATGACCGGGCCCGCCTCGGTCATCCCCCGCTCCAGTTCGTCGACGACCTGGGCATGGGACCAGCCGGCCCGCTCGGCGATGTCCCGGTCATTGGACTCGGGGCTGAACACCCCCTCCTCGAACCGGCTCTCCACCACCCTGCTCAGTACGGCGCCGCAGTGCGCGAGGGCATGGCGGACGGTCCAGCCCGGACAGCAGGTCCGCAGCTCGAAGTCACGGTCGGGCCGGGCGCGGAGCAGCGGGATGAGGGCGTCCCGCTCCATACGGAGGAGGCGGCCGGGCAGTTCGGGGTCACGTACGGATTCCATGCACCCCAGCCAACCTCATCCCCCACCGCCCATCCAGCCCCCGGGCCCCGGCGCGCGCCCCCGTCCTGGAGTCGGTCCTGGAGTCGGTCCTAGAGTCGGTGTATGAGCCATGCCGAATCCCCCGAGGCCGCCGCCGGTACCGAACCCCTCCCTTCCCGCTGGTCGCGGGCGCTCACCGGGGCCCGCGGAGCGGTGGGCCCGGACCCGCTCCCGTACGCGCGGGAGTTGCTCGGGAGGTGGGGCGAGCCGCAGCGGCGCTACCACACCGTCACCCATCTGACGGCGGTGCTCGACCACATCGACACCCTCGCCGAATACGCCGCCGGCCCCGATCTCGTACGGCTGGCGGCCTGGTTCCACGATGCCGTGTACCTCCCCGACCGGTCGGGGAACGAGGAGCGGTCGGCCCGGCTCGCCCTTAAGGCGCTGCCGGAGGCGGGGCTCACGGCCGGGGCGACGGCGGAGGTGGCGCGGCTGGTGCGGCTGACGGTGACGCACGCGCCGGCGGACGGCGACAGCAACGGCGCGGTGCTGTGCGACGCGGATCTCGCGATCCTGGCATCGGGCCCGGAGGCGTACGCGGCGTACGCGGCGGCCGTCCGGGAGGAGTACGGCTTCGTCCCCGACGACGCGTTTCGCGCCGGGCGCGCGACCGTACTGCGCCAACTCATCGGGCTGCCCCGGCTGTTCCACACGCCGTACGGGGTACGGACATGGGAGGAGCGGGCCCGCCGCAATCTGGCGGCGGAGCTGGGACTCCTCACCTAGAGTCAGACAAGAGGCACGGAGCGCGATCGGGGGTGGGTGCTCATGGCACGGCAGAAGGCCCTCCTGATCGGCGCGAGCGAGTACGACGACCCGGCCATCCCATCGCTCCCCTTCGTCAAGGACGATCTCCAGCGGCTGGCCGCCGCCCTCGCCGAGCGCGGCTTCCACTCCGTGGATGTCGCCGAGCCCAAGCGGGTCGTCACGCCGAATTTCGTGGACGGCCAGATCTCCCGCTTCCTGCGGGCCGCCCGGGCGTCGGACACCCTGCTGATCCTGCTCAGCGGCCATGGGCACAGCTTCGAGGGCGAGGACTACCTCATCCCCGAGGACGCCGACTTCGCGATCTCCCCGTTCGCCGAGGGCTGCGTCCGGATCGGCTGGAAGAAGGAGCTGGAGGCGTGCGAGGCGGCGCAGATCGTCTTTCTGATCGACGCGTGCCGGGAAGGGCTGGAGCGGGACTCGATGGCCCCCGGGGGGACCCGTAGCTGGAGCCGTCGGAAGGTCGCCGCCACGCTCCGTCGCAAGGTGGCGTACGTCTACGCCTGCTCGTCGTCGCAAGTGGCCCTGTACGTCCGCCCGTCGGACACCGTACGGAACGGAGACGGCGACAACAGGGACGGCGGAGGCGGTGAGGGCGGCGGTACGGCTCCGGGCGCACCGTCCGGCGACTCGTTCAGCCTGTTCTCCCGCGCGGTCTGCGACATCGCTGTCACGCGCCCGCACGCCGTCGATCTGGCGGAGTTCGAGAGCGCGGTCCAGGACCGGGTGCGCGAACTGCACACCGCGTACGGCAAGACCGCCCCCCTCCAGCGGATCAAGGTGATCAGCGACATCCGGCGGCGGGACCTCACCGTACTGCCGGGTCCTGCCAGGTCGCGCGGCGAGCACCCCTGGAAGCGCGCCGTCGCCACCCACCCCGTCTGGAACCGCACCGATCCCGCGCTCGCCGCCACCACGGACGCCCTGCGCACCGGGTGCGTCGCACTGACGGGCCGGCTGGCGGACGGGTACGAACGGGTCCTGGCGACCGCGCTGCGCGACGACCCGTGGCACGACCGCGAGCTGCCCGGACGGGTCCACGACCGGGCGGGGTTCATCACGGGGAAGCTGGCCGACGACACCGTCTTCTCCCCCGCCGAGGCCGCGCTCCTCGCCGTGCTCCCCTTTCTCGACGCGGCGTTCTGGGCGCGGGAGGCCGCCCGCCGGGTCCGGGTGCTCGACCGCGACCCCCCGGCGGACGCGGCGGACGACGGCGGGTTCCGGGAGTTCCGCGAGTTCCTGCGGCAGTATCCACGGCTGGAGCGGCGGCTGTTCGACGGCGAACGGCCCATGGCGGGGGCGCGGCCGATCCTGTGGTGGGCCTTCCACCGCTGGCTGCTGCGGCAGCCCGACGCGTACACGCTCCAGGCGCTGGGGGAACTGCTCGGCCGGGACGGCGCGGAGGGCCCGGACGGACTGTCTGGCGTGGATGGCGCGGATGGCGCGGATGGCGCGGACGGCCCGCCCGGTACGGACAGTTCACCCGGCGCGGACAGTTCACCCGGTACGGACGGGGACGACCGGCTGCGCCGGGTGCTGAACGAACACCGGCTGCTCCGGTTCGTCCAGGACCGGCGGATGGCCCCGTTCGCCGAGCCGCGCCCCGGCACGCTCAAGGACGACGAGGTGATCGCGCCGACGACGGTCCATGAACACACCCTGCACGAGACGCTCGTGGCCTGTCTGTCCAAGGCCGCGCACGCGCTGGCCGTGGACCCGGTCGAGCTGCCCGATGTGGTCGCCGACCATCTCGGCATCTCCGACAGTGTCGATCTGGACGCCCTGCACACCACCTTGCGCGAGTCCCGGTGGACGGCTTCCGGCAGCGGCCGCTCACTGCACGCGGTGTGCCGGCACCCGGCAGTGGAGCTGGCGTTACAGGGCCACGCGTCCCGGGTCGACGCTCTGCTGCGCGCCCTCAACCGGCTCGCCGCGACCCGGGGGAGCGCGCTGTGCGCACTGGCGACCCTGCCCGCGTACGCCAACGCCGACCGGGTACGGCAGAGCTGGGGCGCCCCCGCCGGCCTCTCCGCCGGGATCCGCTTCCATCTCGCCGAGGACCGGGTCCAGCGGCTGCTGATGGGCGAGGAGCTGTACGGGGAGTCCGGCCTCGCGATCCGCGAGCTGTACCAGAACGCGCTGGACGCGTGCCGTTACCGCCTGGCCCGTACGGAGTATCTGCGGCGTACCACCGATGAATCCACTGGTGAATCCGCCGGGGAGCCGGACGGGGAGCCGGACCGGGAGTCAGGCGGGGAGCCGGGCGGCTGGGCGGGGCGGATCTCCTTCACCGAGGGCGAGGACAAGCGCGGCAGACGCTATCTGGACTGCGAGGACAACGGCGTCGGGATGGGGGTGCGCGAGCTGTCCGGCACCTTCGCCCAGGCCGGTGCGCGCTTCGTGGATCTGCCGGAGTTCGTGGAGGAGCAGGCCGAGTGGCTGCGGGTCGATCCCTCGCTGGTGCTGTACCCCAACAGCCGTTTCGGCATCGGGGTGCTGAGTTACTTCATGCTGGCCGACGAGATCACCGTGCACACCTGCCGGATGGAGCGCGACGGCCGCCTCGGGCGGCGGCTGAAGGTGACCATCGCGGGCCCGGGGAATCTGTTCCGTATCGAGGACCTGGGGCCGGGGCGGCGGTCGGGCACCAGGGTGCGGCTGCATCTGGGCTCGTGGGTGGAGCCGGGCCGTACGGTGGTCGACCATCTGGTGTCGGTGCTGGTGGTGGCGGAGTACCTCACCACCGCGAAGGACGCGTACGCCGAGGCCCGTTGGGAGCCGGGGGTGCCATCGCCCGAGGGGTTCGCGGGGGAGCCGGGGGCCGAGGGCCTGGACGCCGTCGCCACCCGGCACCCGGATCTGTGGTGGCACCGGGGGCCGGGGCGGCTGTTGTCGGACGGCCTCGCGATCTCCCACACCGACGGAGGGCCCCCGGTGCCCTGGCCGCCCCATGGCGTCATCGTCAATCTGCGCGGCCCGCACCGACCCGAGCTGACCGTCGACCGCAGACGGGTGCGGAAGTACGACGACACCCAGGTGGAGCGGCGGTTCCACTCGGCCGTACCGGATCTGATCCGCGACGGCGCGGCCCTCGTGACCCGGGAGTGGCTCACCGCCCTCGGCACCCGGTGGCCCGATCTCGCCGACGCGGTGACCGAGGAGGCCGGCCGGGCCGGTCTGGAGTGGGACGCCCTGCCGCTGCCGTACCGCACCACCGGGTTCTTCGCCCCGGATCTGCTGCTGGCGCCGCTGGTGACCGGCGACTACGACAGCCCCGCCGCGCACTTCCAGGAGCGCAACCACGAACTGGTGCGCACCCTGCCCGAGGAGATCCTGCACTGGCGGCTGCTCGCGCTGCACGCGGCGGCGGGCCTCCTGGCCCCCGGGGCGCTGTCCGGGGACGGCCCGGCGGTGGGGCTGCCCGGGGACGGCCCGGCGGTGGGGCTGCCCGGGGGCAGGCCGCCCCTGGCCGCGCTCCCGTCGGATCTGGTCCTCCTCGGCAGCGGCGGCGCCGGGATCGCGGACTGGGAGAAGTGCTTCGCCGACTGGTCCGGCGGGCCGGGGTTCGGCTGGTCGGGGACATCGGGGACATCGGGAGTGTCGGGGGTGTCGGGGGCGGGCTGGTCCGGCGGGCCGGGGTTCGGCCGGCCAGGTTTGCCGGGGTTCGGCCGTTCGTCCCCGTACGGGCACCAGCCCTCCCAGCGGCTGGCCACCACCGGATGGCCCAGCATCGCCGGGCTCTACCACTGGCGCCGGGACGCCGAGGTGTCCGTGGCGGATGTGTTCGGACTGATGGCGCGGACGCGGCGCACCGCCGGGCAGGTGGCGGACCGGCTGACCGCGCTCGGCCAGCCGCCCCCGGCCCTGGGCGCGGCACGGGCCGCGGTCCCCGCCGACGCGCCCGTCCTTGAGCCCATCCCCGGGTGCGGCTGGCTCCTCCCGGGGGCCCGGGTGCCGCGGATTCTGGTCTTCCACGGAGCCGAGCGGCGGGGGCACGGGCCCGCCTCGGTGGCCCGGCGGCTGGGCCAGCTCGGCTATGACGTCGACGCGTCCTCGGGCTATCCGGCGGAGGTCGGCAAGGAGGCCAGGCTGCTGCTGGCGGAACTGCGGCAGCGCCGGGGCGGGCCGGACGAACGGCTCACCCCGGGCCATGTCGCGATCGCCGCGCTGCGCACCCACCAGCCGTTCACCAGGGTGCTGCGTACGGCCGCACTCCTCGGGGTCCCGGCGCCGGGGCACGAGCAGATGCGGACCCTGGACCGGTCCGACAAGGATCTGCTGCGGCTGCTGGCACTGCACGGCGTGGTCGACGGCCGGGTGTCGCGGGCCGCTCTGGTGTCGGCGGCCCTGGGGCTCGGACAGACGCCGGAGGCCGTCGCGGCCCGCGCGGTCGGACTGGGCCTGGAAGTGCCGAGCCCGGTGCCGGGTCCCGACTGGCTCGGCCCGGAGTTCAGCGAGGTCGTGGTGGGTCAGGCCCACCAGCTCCCCGACGACGCGCCGGTGCCGCCCCGCCAGCTCGCCGCCCTCGCCCGGGACACCCGGCTGCCCCCTGCCGAGGTCACGGACCGGCTGCGGGCCCTCGGGTACGCCGTCCAGGAACCCCGCCGGATGCCCGGCATCCGGGACGGGGACTGGGCGCTGATCCGGGGTACGCCCATCGGCGACCGGCTCACCCCGGACGCGCTGTACGCCGCCGCCCGGCACACCCGGCGTCCCCCGGAGGAGATCGTGGCGGCCCTCGGGAGCCTCGGGCTGCCCGCGGAGCCACTGCCGGCCGCGTTCGAGGACGATATCGCCGCGGAGGCGGTGGTGTCGGACGCGCTCGCCGGGCACCCAGCGGGTGGGGCGCCCGGCGGGCACCCATCGGGTGGCGCGCTCGCCGGGGCGCCGATCTCCCTGCGGGCCCTCGCGTCGGCCGCGATGCGTCACCGTACGACTTTCCGGGCGGCGGCCGGATGCGCGAGCCGGCTGGGGATGCGTTACCCGGCCGAGGGATGGTTTTCGGCTTAAGCCGGGAAATGTCCCCCGCACCCTTACAGTTGCGCCCATGACCGGGAACACCATCGGCTCGGACGGCACACCCGACACCCTGCCCTTCTGGGTCGAGGCGACCGAAGCGGACCTGGAGGCACGGCGCGACGACACGATGGGCCTGTTCAGCCGGGACGGGGAGACCGTGCTGCGGTCCGTGCCGCTGGGGCCGCTGCGCCGGAATCTGGCGGACACGGTGGACGCGCTCCAGACCGTGTTCGAGGAGATCGCGGCCCGTGGGGGTGTGCTGCCCTTGGCCGAGGCGCAGCTCTCCTTCCAGGTCACGGCGGCAGGCAGCGTCCAGCTCATCGGCTCCGGCCAACTCCAGTCCGCCCGCTCCCTCACCCTCACCTTCCGCCACCCCGAGCCCTCTTCTCCTTCCCCTTCTCCTTCTCCTTCCTCTTCCCCTTCCTCTTCCGGCTCCGGCGACGAACCGGGGGACTCCCCGGCCCCTGGGCACTGAGGTTCCGGCGCGGTACGCACGGGTGCGGGTACGGACGTACCGAAATGCGGGGTACGGGAATGCCGGCCATGTCCAGGGCCGTTGGTTCTGTCGTGCCCGAAGACTCCAGCCGCCGCCGTATGCCCCTCGCCGTGTATATCCTCGGCCTCTCCGTCTTCGCGCTCGGCACCAGTGAGTTCATGCTCTCCGGGCTTCTCCCTCCCATCGCCGATGACATGGGTGTCTCCATCCCGCAGGCCGGTCTGCTGATCTCCGCGTTCGCGATCGGCATGGTCGTCGGCGCACCGCTGCTCGCCGTCACGACGCTGCGGCTCCCCCGTAAAACCACTCTCGTCGCGCTGATCACCGTCTTCGGCCTGGGCCAGGTCGCGGGCGCGCTGGCGCCGACGTACGAGATCCTCTTCGTGTCCCGGGTCATCAGCGCGCTCGCCTGCGCGGGGTTCTGGGCGCTCGGCGCGGCGGTGGCGATCGCCATGGTGCCGGTGAACGCGCGGGCCCGCGCGATGGCGGTGATGCTCGGCGGACTGTCGATAGCCAATGTGCTCGGCGTCCCGGCGGGGGCGTTTCTGGGGGACCACCTGGGCTGGCGGTCGGCGTTCTGGGCGGTGGGCCTCGCGTCCGCGATCGCGCTGGCCGGTGTCGTCGCCCTGGTGCCGCGCATCCCGCTGCCCGAGGTGCGCCCCCGGCTGAAGCACGAGTTGTCGATCTACCGCGACCGGCAGGTCTGGCTGGCCATCGCCTTCACGGCGCTCGCGGCGGGTGGAGTGTTCGCCGCGTTCTCGTATCTCGCCCCACTGCTCACGGATGTCGCCGGGATAGCCGAGGGCTGGGTGCCCGCGGTGCTGGGGCTCTTCGGGCTCGGGGCGCTGATCGGCACGATGGTGGGCGGCCGGGTCGCGGACGCGCATCTCTTCGGGGTGCTGCTGAGCGGCATCACGGCCTCGACGGTGTTCCTGTTCGCGCTCGCGCTCTTCGCGTCCAGCCCGGTGGTGACGATCACGCTCGCGTTCCTGCTGGGCCTCTCGGCGTTCTATACGGGCCCGGCGCTGAACGCCCGGATGTTCAATGTCGCGGGCGCGGCCCCCACCCTGGCGGGCGCGACCACGACAGCCGCCTTCAATCTGGGCAATACGGGCGGACCCTGGCTCGGCGGCACGGTCATCGACGCGGGCTTCGGCTTCTCGTCCACGGCCTGGGCGGGCGCGGGGATGATGATCGCGGCACTGGCGCTGGTGGCGGTGGCCCTGCGGTTGCAGGGCACGTCCCGGGTGGTGGCGCGCGGGACGACCGCATCGGGCGTACGGGATACGGCGCGCGCCGACGTCTGACGCCCCACCGGACCGGCCCCGCTACGCGGGCCGCCCCTTCGGCCGTCGCAGCCCCGCGCCCACCAGCAGCCGCACCACGTCCCGGCTGGACACCTCCACCGCCCCGGCGGCGACCGCGTCCGCGTAGCGGTGGGAGGGGACGTCGTAGTGGTCGCGCTCGAAGGCCCGCGCGGGGCAGCCGATCGCGGCGGCGAACGCGTGGAGCTCGGCGTACGACACATCGCTGATCAGGTGCGACCACATGCGCCCGTGGCCCGGCCAGATCGGCGGGTCGATATAGACGGTCATCCGGCACCGCCCCCGCAGGGAGTCACCCGGCACCGGCCGTCCCCGCGGACCGTCACCCGGCACCACCCGTCCCCGCGGACCGTCAACGGGGCACCACCCCGGCGGACCGCCGCCCGGGCGCCACCCCGCCACCTCGCCCCCGGCGCGGTCGGCGACGCGGCCGTCACTCCAGCCCCCCGACCCGCGCCACCACGACCCCCGCCTCATGGCACACCCAGTGCGGGTCCGGCCCCAGTTCCGGCTGGACGTCCAGGGCGTGCGGGTCGCCCGAGGCGCAGACGGGGCACAGCGGCCAGCGGCCGTGGCGTTCGAGGAGGGCGTCCTGGACGTCCTGGGCGACCAGGCCGGTGATGTACTCGACGCCTTCCGGCCACTGCTCCACCCACCAGCGGCGGTGGGTCACCGACCGCTCCACCAGCGACACCACCTCGGCGTCCGCCACCTCCCGGGCGGCCAGGTCGGCGAGGACGAGGGCCCGTGCGGTGTGCAGGGCCTGCTCAAGGGGGTCGGCGTCGTCCATGGAGCCATTGTCACCCCACCGGCTCCGGGCGGACCGCCCGGCCCGGGGAAGGCTTGACCGGATACCGCCGGCCACCGGCCCGGGGAGGGGTTGACCGGCCGCTCACCCGAAAATACCTTTCATACCGTGACCGAACCAGTGAAGGAAACTTTCAGCAGGGCGGAGGGCAGGCCGGCGACACCGGCCGACGCGCCACCCGCCCCCGCCGCCCTCGCCGCCAAGGTCCGCACCCTCGCCCCCTCCATGACCCGTTCCATGCAGCGCGTCGCCGAGGCCGTCGCCGCCGACCCCGCGGGCTGTGCCGCCCTCACCGTCACCGGGCTCGCCGAGCTGACCGGCACCAGCGAGGCGACCGTGGTGCGCACCGCACGGCTGCTCGGCTACCCCGGGTACCGCGATCTGCGGCTCGCGCTCGCCGGACTCGCCGCCCATCAGCAGTCCGGCCGCGCGCCCAGCGTCACCGCCGACATCGCGGTGGACGACCCCATCGCCGACGTCGTCGCCAAACTGGCCTGCGACGAGCAGCAGACCCTCGCCGACACCGCCGCCGGGCTCGACACCGTACAGCTCGCCGCCGCCGTCACCGCCACCGCGACCGCGCGCCGGATCGATATCTACGGTGTCGGGGCGTCCTCCCTCGTCGGGATGGACCTCGCCCAGAAGCTGCTGCGGATCGGCCTGATCGTCCACGCCCACGCCGACCCGCATCTCGCCGTCACCAACGCCGTACAGCTCCGCTCCGGCGATGTGGCCATCGCGATCACCCACTCCGGCTCCACCGGGGATGTCATCGAGCCGCTGCGGGTCGCCTTCGACCACGGTGCGACGACGGTCGCCATCACCGGCCGCCCGGACGGTCCCGTATCGCAGTACGCCGACCATGTGCTCACCACCTCCACCGCCCGCGAGAGCGAGCTGCGGCCGGCGGCCATGTCGTCCCGTACCAGCCAGCTCCTCGTCGTCGACTGCCTGTTCATCGGGGTCGCGCAGCGGACGTACGAGACGGCGGCCCCCGCCCTGGCCGCCTCCTACGAAGCCCTGGCCCACCGGCACTCCCCGCGCAGCGCCCACTGACGCCCGCTCCGTAAGCCGCCCGCTCCTTAAGCCGCCCTCGCCGTAACCCCTCCCGTCGAACGCCGCCCCCGCCGTACCCCGTCCCCACCGAAAGCCGCCCCCGCCGTACCCCGTCTCCGCCACAGGCCGTCCGCACCGAACGCCGCCCGCATGGAAGGCGGCATCGCCCGCATGGAAGGCCACCTCATGGAAAGCCGTGACCGATGACCTCCACCCCTCCCCGCTACGGTGAACTCCGCGCCCGGCTCGCCGCCCTCGGCACCGAGGCGCACCGGCCCGAACTGGCCGATGTCGACCGGCTCCCCACCCTCGACATCGCCCGGCTGATGAACGGCGAGGACCGGACCGTCCCCGGTGCGGTCGCCGACCGGCTGCCCGCGATCGCCGCCGCGATCGACGCCACCGCCGAGCGCATGTCCAGGGGCGGACGGCTGATCTACGCGGGCGCGGGCACGGCGGGCCGGATGGGGGTGCTGGACGCCAGCGAGTGCCCGCCCACCTTCAACACCGCCCCCTCCCGCGTCGTGGGGCTGATCGCGGGCGGCCCGTCCGCGATGGTCGAAGCCGTCGAGGGCGCGGAGGACAGCGGGGAACTGGCCGCCGCCGAGCTGGAAAAGCTCGCCCTGACCGCCGATGACACGGTCGTCGGGATCTCCGCGTCGGGCCGCACTCCGTACGCCGTCGGCGCGGTGGAGTACGCGCGCGGCCGGGGCGCGCTCACCATCGGACTGTCCTGCAACGCCGGGAGCCCGCTCGCCGGCGCGGCCGAGCACGGTATCGAGGTCGTCACGGGACCCGAACTCCTCACCGGCTCGACCCGGTTGAAGGCAGGTACCGCCCAGAAGCTCGTCCTCAACATGATCACGACGATCACGATGATCCGGCTCGGCAAGACCTACGGAAATCTGATGGTCGACCTCCGCGCCTCCAACGAGAAGCTGCGCGCCCGCTCGCGGCACATCGTCTCGCTGGCGACCGGCGCGTCCGACGACGAGATCGAGGCCGCCCTCGCCGCGACCGGCGGTGAGGTGAAGAACGCGATCCTGACCATCCTGGGTTCGGTCGACGGACCCACGGCGGCGCGTCTGCTCTCAGAGAACGGCGGCCGTCTGCGAACGGCCCTCGAATCCGCCGCCGCCACCTGAGCACCGAGGGTCCGGGCAGCCCCGCGACGGCCGGGCGCGGGAGCCCGAAGGCGCCTGTGGTATATGC
>NZ_JBSGUP010000209.1:0-12039 GCF_053607985.1 Streptomyces sp. NPDC055078 | reverse complement strand
GAGGCAGAGCGGTGCGGGTCGGGCGCGGGACGAAAGGGGCCGGGCGCGGGCGGGGGTGAGCGGGCACAGACGCACCCCCGCCCGGTGCCGGAGTCAGCTCCAGCGGCTCACCTCGACGTTCTCCAGGACTCCCAGCGCGTCGGGGACCAGAACCGCGGCCGAGTAGTACGCCGTGACCAGATAGGAGATGATCGCCTGCTCGTCGATGCCCATGAAGCGCACGGAGAGGCTCGGCTCGATCTCGTCCGGGATACCGGCCTGCTGGAGGCCGATGACCCCCTGCTCGGCCTCACCCGTACGCATACAGATGATCGAGGTGGTCCGGGCCTGCGTCACCGGGATCTTGTTGCACGGGAAGATCGGCACCCCGCGCCAGGCCGGCACATGACTGCCCCCGATCTCCACACTGTCGGGGACCAGCCCCCGGCGGTTGCACTCGCGTCCGAACGCCGCGATCGCCCGGGGGTGGGCGAGGAACAGCTTGGAGCCGCGCCGCCGGGAGAGCAGTTCGTCCATGTCGTCCGGGGTGGGCGCGCCCTCGTGCGGCTGGAGGCGCTGCCCGTAGTCGCAGTTGGCCAGGAGCCCGAACTCGCGGTTGTTGATCAGCTCGTCCTCCTGGCGCTCGCGCAGCGCCTCGACGGTGAGCCGCAACTGCTGCTCGGTCTGGTTCATCGGCTGGTTGTAGAGATCGGCGACCCGGCTGTGGACCTTCAGCACGGTCTGGGCCACGCTCAGCTCGTACTCCCGCGGAGCGCCTTCGTAGTCCACGAAGGTGTGGGGGACGACCGCCTCGCCGACATGACCCGCGGAGAGGTCGATCGCCGCCTCGCCGTACTTGTTGGTCCGCTGTCGCGGAATGGCCGCGAGGCCCGCGAGATGCTCGCGGAGCGACTCGGCGCGCTCCGCGAGGTTCAGCACATCGCTCCTGGTCAGCACGAGGACCGTGCACGCTGTCGCGGCCCGGGCGGTGTACTGCCAGGTGGCGTCGCCGTCGACGATCGCGTCCTCACCGAAATACGCTCCGTCGGCCAGGACGCCGAGGACCGCCTCGTCCCCATAGGGGCCGGTGCCGATCTGCTCCACCCGGCCGTGCGCCAGCAGGAAGACCCGGTCCGTCGCCGTACCCGCGTCGGCCAGCACCCGGCCCGCCGCGAACTCCCGCTGCTCACAGCGGGCGGCCAGCTCGGCGAGGGCCGCCTCGTCCGCGAACTCCCGGAGGGCGGGCAGCTCGCCCAGTTCAGCGGGGATGACCGTCACCCGGTCACCGGTCTGCACAAAGGTCACCCGGCCGTCGCCCACCGCGTACGTCAGACGGCGGTTCACCCGGTAGGTGCCACCCTGCACCTGCACCCACGGCAGCATACGCAGCAGCCACCGCGAGGTGATCTCCTGCATCTGCGGAACCGACTTGGTGGTGGTCGCGAGGTTCCTTGCGGCTGCGGTGCCGAGGCTCTGCTGTTTCGGCGCTTGCTCACGGACCTCGTCGCCGACGGAACCAACCGAACCAACCGACATAGAACTCCCTCTCGATCATGGCCTGATCCGCAGGCCGGCTCATGGCCTGACCTGCGAGAGAAAGCTTTCCAGCACCCACTGCCCCCGGTCCATTACACAAACGGATGGGACTATTTCCGTACCACCTGGGCACATTGCACGGAACTCGACAGTCCGGTCGATGCGCTGACCGGATCGGTTCGCACACTCCTAGAACGCGTGGCTCTCCCACGGCAGGTGGAGTAAAAGCACGGTACGGCGCATTTCGCACCGTGCCCTCGCACTCCCTGGAGCCGGTCGTGTCCTCACCTATGCCCGCGAGCAGTTTCCTTGACGCACTGCGCACCGAAGGGCTGACAGTCGTCCAGGTCGGCGACTGGCGCACGCACAACCGCAATCACAAGGGGCCATGGGGCCCCGTGCACGGCGTGATGATCCACCACACCGTCACCAAGGGCACCGCGCACACGGTCGCGCTCTGCCGCGACGGCCACAGCGACCTGCCGGGCCCGCTGTGTCACGGTGTCATCGCCAAGGACGGCACCGTCCATCTCGTCGGCTACGGCCGCACCAACCACGCCGGGTCGGGCGACGACGACGTCCTGCGCGCGGTCATCGCGGAGAAGGCCCTCCCGCCCGCGAACGAGGCGAACACCGACGGCAACCGCCATTTCTACGGCTTCGAGTGCGAGAACCTCGGCGACGGCAAGGACCCCTGGCCCAAGGTCCAGCTGGAGGCCATCGAGAAGGCCGCCGCCGCGGTCTGCCGCCACCACGGCTGGACCGCACGCTCGGTCGTCGGGCACCTGGAGTGGCAGCCGGGCAAGCCGGACCCGCGCGGATTCACCATGGCCTCCATGCGCGAGCGCATCCACGAACGCCTGAAGTGACAGACATCGACGCGCCCGGCTTTCGGTGTCCGTCGTCCGGCGTCCGGGAGAACCGCCTGGTGGCGAGAACGGGGACGTCGCGGTGGCCTGCGACGGTTGTGCGGCGGTTGTGCGGCGGTCCCCGGCCGGGTCCCCGGCGGTTACGGCCGCCACACGCCGCGGGTCCGGGACTTCACGCCGCGGATCCGGGACTTCACGCCGCGGGTCCGGGGCTTCACGCCGCGGGCTCCCACCTGAACCCGTCCGGGTCGGTGAAGGCTTCGGCGTCGCCGCCGATCGTGAGCCGGTGGGACCCGCTGCCCTCCGGCGCGACCCCGGCGACCTTGGCCAGGCCGCGGCGTCCGTACAGCGACAGCTTGATGGGACTCGACGAACCGTCGAACTCGACGTACTTGCTGCCGAAGCTCTTCGCGACCGTGAGGCCGCGGTCGACGTAGAACTGCTTGGTCGCGGCCATGTCCGAGACGCCCAGCAGGAGAACGATCTCATCGATCTTTCGGCTGTCCGGTCCGGTGTCCTTCTTCGACGAGCTGGCGAGCTGCCAGATCGTCCCGTCCGGGGCCCGCACGACGCCGCCGTAGCCCCACAACGACTTCTTGGCCGGCTTCAGCTCGGTGGCACCGGCGGCCAGGGCTGCGCCGAAGAAGCCGTTGACGATCGACGGCTGGGAGACCACGAGCGACACCGTGAACCCGCGGAAGCCGGACGTCGGCCCCTCCGGGGGCCGCAGACGTACCTGTCTGCCCAGGCCGAAGGCATCCGTGTAGAAACGCTCGGCGGCCGTGGGGTCGGCCACCTCAAGGGTGAGGCAATCGATGGAGTTCATGGCATTCAAGCTAGCCGCGGCCCGGTGACCGGCGCTTCTTGAATCCTGACCGGTGTCACATCGACCGCGTTCGCCCAAACGTTCGAAGAGTGCGTCGGGCTGGCCGTGGAACGACTGTTTGTGGCCAAAAAAGGCTCTACGGTCCGACCGCGCCGGCCGCCGAGGGCGCCTTCGCCCCGGGGCAGCGCGGTCGTCGCCGTCCTCAGGGCAGGCGGAGTCGCCGTCCTCACGGGTCAGGCGGAGTCGCTGTCCTCCTCCCGATAGGCGGCGGCCTCCTCCAGGTCCAGGCGGCGCAGTAGCGCACGCATCATCTCGTCGTCGATCCGCCGCTGGTCCCGCAGCCGGACGAACACCTCGCGCTCGGCGTCGATCATCTGCCGGGCGAGCCGGCGGTAGGTTTCGTCCGTCGACTCGCCGGTGATCTCGTTCACGGCCCCGAGCCGCTCCCAGACGGCGTTGCGCCGCCGTTCCAGGACGGTCCGCAGCCGGTCCGCCAGCGGCTGGGGCAGCGTGTTGCGCTCGTCCGCGAGCAGTTCGTCCAGCCGGCGTTCGGCCGCCTGCGACGCCTCGTTCTGCGCCTGGGCCTCGGCCAGGGTCTCGGCATGGGCATCCCGCCGGGGGAGCTTCAGCAGGCGGATGAGCGCGGGGAGGGTGAGCCCCTGCACCACCAGGGTGCCGATCACGGTGGTGAAGGTCAGGAACAGCACCAGGTTGCGGGACGGGAACGGGTCGCCGCCCGTCGTCGTCAGCGGGATGGAGAAGGCGATCGCCAGCGAGACGACCCCGCGCATCCCGGCCCACCCGACGATCACCGGCGCCCGCCAGTCGACACCGGGCTCCCGCTCCCTGATCCGCCGGGACAGCTTGCGCGGCAGAAACGTCGCCGGGAAGACCCAGACGTACCGCACCACGACGACGAGGAGGAAGACGCCGAGCCCGTACCAGAGCGATTCGGCGACGCCGTACTCACCGAGCCCTTCCAGGACGTACGGGAGCTGGAGGCCGATCAGCGCGAAGACGGCGGACTCCAGGAGGAACGCGACCATCCGCCACACCGCCTCCTCCTGGAGCCGGGTGGCGAAGTCGACCTGCCAGCGGCGGTGGCCGAGATAGAGGGCGACGACGACCACGGCGAGCACTCCGGAGGCGTGCACCCGCTCGGCGGCGGCGTAGGCGACGAAGGGGATGAGCAGCGACAGGGTGTTCTGGAGGAGCGCCTCCCTGAGGTGGGTGCGCAGCCAGTGGATCGGCACCATCAGCACCAGACCGACGGCCACCCCGCCGATCGCGGCGACGGCGAACTCCGTGATGCCCCCGGCCCAGCTCGCGCCCTCTCCGACGGCCGCCGCGACGGCGACCTTGTACGCGGTGATCGCGGTCGCGTCGTTCACCAGGGACTCGCCCTGGAGGATGGTGGTGATCCGGTTCGGCAGCCCGAGCTTCCGGGCGATCGCGGTCGCGGCGACGGCGTCCGGGGGCGCGATCACCGCGCCCAGCACCAGCGCCGCCGTCAGCGGCAGGTCCGGCATCAGCAGATGGGCGAGGTAGCCCACGGCGAGGGTGGCGAACAGTACATAGCCGACCGAGAGCAGCGCCACCGGCCGGGCGTTGGCCCGCAGATCGAGATACGAGCTGTCGAGCGCGGCCATGTGCAGCAGGGGCGGCAGCAGCAGCGGCAGCACGATGTGCGGATCGAGCGTGTAGTCCGGCACTCCGGGGATGTACGCGGCGATCAGTCCCATGGTCACCAGGAGCAGGGGCGCCGGTACGGGGGTCCTGCGGGCCGCTCCCGCGATCACGGCGCTGACCGCGATCAGCGCCACCAGGGGCAGTGGGTCCATACGCCGTTCCTCACGTCCGTCCGGGCGTCGTCGCCGGGGGAAGGCGATCTGTCGTCACCGGTTTATGCCATCTACGTGCACATGTCACATATACCGCCCCCGGGCGTGCCCTCGGCACCCCGGAACCTGTCCGCCGGGCCCTCGGGTCCGAGACCCGCCGGGCCCCGAAGCCTGCCCGCCGGATATTGCCGCGCTCTCGCCGTGAAGGTCCGCCGTCCGCGCCGTAACCTGGCCATCATGAGCGAGTGTCCGCATGTAGCAGCGCTGCCCCGGCCCGAGCCCCCGCCTTTGACGGAGACCTGCCCGGAGTGCCTGATCGCCGGTACTCAGCCGGTGCATCTGCGGCTCTGTCTGGACTGCGGCCATGTGGGCTGCTGCGACTCGTCACCGCTGCGGCACGCTCGGGCGCACTTCACGGAGTCCGGGCACGCGGTGATGCGGAGCTTCGAGCCGGACGAGAGCTGGCGGTGGTGCTTTGTCGACGGTTCGATCGTCTGACCCGTGGGTACGTTCAACCCTCCACCACTTCCGTTCAATTGGACCCCGCAAACCCCTAGGCACTGTGCGTGGTCGTATGCCTACCATGAGTGACAGCGGCTGAGAGTGGGGGTCCGGCGAACAGGGCACCATGGATCGCGATAGCGTCGCCGGGCCAGTACCGGCTACGTACGACTGCGTAGCGACGGCTTCGGGATCACTCCCGCGGCCCCGAAAGAGCGTGTGTCTCCTTGGAGGTGAGGGTGTCCCAGATCACAGGCGAGCCCGGGACCCAGGACTTCGTGGAAGTCCGGCTGCCCGCTGCGGGTGCCTATCTGTCGGTGTTGCGCACGGCCACGGCCGGACTCGCGGCGCGTTTGGACTTCACCCTGGACGAGATCGAGGATCTGCGGATCGCGGTCGACGAGGCGTGCGCGATTCTGCTGCAGCAGGCGGTTCCCGGCTCGGTCCTCAGCTGTGTCTTCCGGCTCATCGACGACTCGCTGGAGGTCACGGTCTCCGCGCCGACGACCGACGGCCGGGCGCCCGAGCGTGACACCTTCGCGTGGACGGTGCTGTCCGCGCTGGCCGGCAAGGTCGAATCCACGGTCGCCGACGACCGTACGGTCTCCATCAGCCTGTACAAGCAGCGCGGCGCGGGACCCGGGCCGGCGTGAGGAACGGGGACGGTCCGGTGCGGAACGAGGACGGTCCGGTGCGGGACGAGCCTCCCGCGGTGCACGAGATCCCGGAGCAGCAGGCCCGGCCGCACCCGGTGGACGGACTCGACGGTGAGACGGCCGCGGCGGGCGACGCGCAGGCGCGGGCCGGGGGTGCGACCTCCGGCTCCGCCGAAGGGACCCCTGCCCGGGCGGAGCCCTTGGGGAGGGCAGGCCACATGAGCGAGCATGTGCACGAGAAGCAGCAGCGTCACGATCCGCACGACCGCAGTGGCGCGCGGGCGAAGTTCATCGAGCTGCGCGAGCTGCCCGACGGCTCGGCGGAGCGGGCGGAGCTGCGCAATCAGCTGGTGCGGATGCACCTCCCGCTGGTCGAGCACCTGGCGCGGCGGTTCCGCAATCGCGGGGAGCCGCTGGACGATCTCACCCAGGTCGCCACGATCGGGCTGATCAAGTCGGTGGACCGGTTCGATCCCGACCGGGGCGTCGAGTTCTCGACGTACGCCACCCCGACGGTGGTCGGCGAGATCAAGCGCCATTTCCGGGACAAGGGCTGGGCGGTCCGGGTGCCGCGCCGTCTCCAGGAACTGCGCCTCGCGCTGACGACGGCGACGGCCGAGCTGTCCCAGCAGCACGGCCGCTCCCCCACGGTGCACGAGCTGGCCGAGCGGCTCGGCATCTCGGAGGAGGAGGTGCTGGAGGGCCTGGAGTCGGCGAACGCGTACTCCACCCTCTCCCTGGACGTCCCCGACACGGACGACGAGTCCCCCGCCGTCGCGGACACCCTGGGCGCGGAGGACGAGGCGCTGGAAGGCGTCGAGTACCGCGAGTCGCTGAAGCCGCTGCTGGAGGATCTGCCGCCGCGCGAGAAGCGCATCCTGCTGCTGCGTTTCTTCGGCAATATGACCCAGTCCCAGATCGCCCAGGAGGTCGGCATCTCCCAGATGCACGTCTCCCGGCTGCTGGCCCGCACCCTCGCCCAGCTCCGGGAAAAGCTCCTGGTGGAGGAGTAACCGCCCCGGAGGCGTGGCCACCCGCCGCGCCTCCCCCCGGGCCGGCCGTCCGCACCCCGCGCCGACGGGGACTTCGTCGCGGGCGGTACGGGTGCGGTGCCCCTCAGGGCGTCTCCGGGCATTACGGGTGCGGCCCCCGGGTACAGGCGCGGCCCCGGGCAGTACGGGGCGCGGTGCCCTCAGGCGTCGCGGGCGCCCGGCCCCCGGATGTCCAGGGCCTGAGTGGTCGTCGGGTGCACCAGCAGCACCAGGCCCGACACGGCCACCATCGCGACCAGGATGCCCAGCGGGATCAGTCCGCTCGTCGACCGCAGCAGCGTCCACGCCGGGATCAGCGCCAGCAGATGCGTGATCAGCGCCGGGCCCCGGCTCCAGCTGCGCTGCCGCAGCAGCCCCAGCGCGGCGATCAGGGGGAGCGCGCCGAGTGCGATCATCGTCACTCCGCCCATCTCCGCCTGCGAGGGGTTGTCGGGCCGCCCCAGCAGCCCCATCACCAGCATGTAGACGCCGTACCCGGCCAGTGCCAGCCCCTCCAGGCCGGACACCGCCGCCGCGGCGGTCACGCGGGCAGGGCGAGGCGTCTGGTCAGTACTCACCCCAGCAGCGTAGCCGCCACCCCACCCTGCGGACGAAGCCCGGCCATGAACCAGCCCCTCCGGCCAAATCCAGCCCCTCTGGGGTCCCTCCCAGGCGAAGCTCTGGGGGAGATTGAGGAGCTGGGGGTCCCCCCACGCCGCAGGGCGTAGGGGGCGGTTCGGGGCAGCGCCCCGACACGAACCCGCCACAAGCGGTGAGGCGCGGCGCAGGGGCCGCACGGTCAGTGCAAGGGACCCGGGTCGCCGGGCGCGGGGGTCCGGGTGAGGAAGGGCTCCAGCAGGTCCGGGACCGCGGTGGAGGCGAAGGCGAGGCCCTCGCTCTCCCCCGCGTCGTACACCGCGTACCCCCCGGCCCCCGCCGCCGTCGTCGCGATGACGGTCAGCACCCCCGCGCGGCGCTGGAAGACGGACTGCTGGACGGTCCAGCCGATGACTCCACCGCGCTGAAGGGCGACGGTCGCGCGGCGGACGGTGCCGGAGCGGGTGACGAGGTAGTCGCCGCTGATGGCGTGGCCCAGACTGCGGTAGGCGTCCAGGGCGAGGAGGACGGCGGCCGGCAGCGCGACGACGGCGCAGGCGGCGGCGATGTACAGCAGGACGGAGGTCAGCCACAGGCCCAGCGCGGTGAGCACCGCGAGCGGGAGGAGCACGGCCCACAGCGCCCAGCGCAACCGGCGGGTACGGGCGGCCGGTGGATGCGGGGTGAGGGGCGCGCTCGTCGGGGTGACCGGCTCGCGCAGCACCTGCCCGGCCACGGCGTCCGCGAACGCGCGGGGCGCGGGCGGCAGCAGCACCTGAAGGTCGGCGTTCTTGTCCTGCTCGTCCTGGGCGATGCCGGTGGCGACCGCGTCCACCCGGGCCGCGCCGGCCAACCGCACACCGAGCGGCTCTATCAGCTCGACCCCGCGCAGCCGGCGCTCCTCGATGGAGATGGACCGGGCGGTGAACAGTCCGCGCCGTACCCGCAGGGTGCCGCCCGGCTCGCGCTCCAGGCGGTAGTTCCACCACATCTCGACCCACAGGCCGAGGGCGCCCACGATGCCCGCGGCCAGGGCGGCGAGGGCGAGCGCGACGACCGTCACGGCCACGGAGGTGTCGCGGAAGCGGTCGCCGACCCAGTCGATGACCTCGTTCTGGGCCCCGAACCAGTCGCTGACCTGCATGACCGCTCCGGCCGCCGCGCCACCGAGCAGCGGGGCGACGAAGGACAGCGGGGCGTACCGTATCCAGGCCGCGTCGACGGCGGCGAGGACGCCCTCGCGGTGGGTGCCCGGGGCGCTCGGGGCGCTGCGGCGGCCGAGCAGTTCGGTGCGCAGCCGCTCCCCCTCCGGCTGGGCGACGGCCTTGAGCATCAGGGTGGACAGTCCGCTGCCGCTCTGTTCGCCGGTGCCGATACGGACCTTCACCAGGCCGAGTATCCGCAGCAGCGGGTTCGCGGTCAGATCGACGCTGCGGATGCGCTCACGGGCCAGGGAGCGCCGTTTCACCAGCAGCAGTCCGGTGTGGAGTTCGACGCGGTCGGCACCGATGCGATAGCGGGTCCTGCGCCAGTTGAGGTATTCGGCGCCCGCGCCGCCGAGGACCAGCGCCACCCCGGCGCTCAGCAGCACGGAGATGCCCACTCCGCGCCGGGGCCCGCTGCCGAACCAGGCGCCGCCGGAGAGCCCCAGCAGGACGGGCAGACAGATACCGCCCGCGATGGAACTCATGAGGGCGGCGGTGACGAGGACCGCCCGCTTGTCGAGCCTGCGCCACGCCTCGCCGACCGGTTCGGGGGCAGCTCCCGCGGCGCCTGAACCGGCCGGGGGTACGCCCGCCCCGGAGACGGCACCTGGGTCGTCCCAGGAGCCCGGGGCCGTACCGCCGTCGTTCACGTCGCGTCCCCGGGCGTCGCCTGGGTGATGTGCGTCAGCCGCTCGGCCAGCTCCGCCGCCAGTTCGTGGTCGAGCCCCTCGATCTTCAGCTCCCCCTTGGAGGAGGCGGTGGTGACGGTGACGGTGGCCAGTCCGAAGGAGCGCTCCAGGGGGCCGCGTACGGTGTCCACGGTCTGGATGCGGGACATCGGCGCGACCCGCCACTCCACCCACAGGGCGCCGGTACGGACATAGACGGCCTCGTCGGTGACCTCCCAGCGGTGCACCCGGTACTGCCAGGCGGGGAAGACGGCGGCGGCGATCAGCCCCAGCAGGGCGAGCGCCGCGGCGGTGGCGAGCAGCCAGGTGCGGGCGGGCGTGATGAGCCAGCCCAGCACCCCCGGCACCACGGCGAGCACCACGGTGGTGATCAGCGCCTGGACCCGCCACCAGGGCACGGCCCGTCTGTCGAGCCGGTTGTTCGGCGGCCTGAGCCGCACCGCGCCTTCGCCTTCGCCCTCCCCCGCCGTCGTCATCGGATCAGCGTCCTCTCCTGGTGCGGTACGCGGCGATGAGCGCCGCGGTCGAGCTGTCGAGGTGCTCGCCGCCCTCGCCGCCGGTCAGTACGGGTTCGATCCGCTTGGCGAGGACCTTGCCCAGCTCGACGCCCCACTGGTCGAAGGAGTCGATGTTCCAGATCGCGCCCTGGACGAACACCTTGTGCTCGTACAGCGCGATCAGCTGGCCGAGCACGGACGGCGACAGCTCATCGGCGAGGATCGTCGTGGTGGGGTGGTTGCCCGGGAAGGTCTTGTGCGGCACCAGTTCCTCGGGGACGCCCTCCGCCCGTACCTCCTGCGCGGTCTTTCCGAAGGCGAGGGCCTGGGTCTGGGCGAAGAGGTTGGCCATCAGCAGATCGTGCTGGGCGACCAGGCCGGGCGGCAGATCGGGGACCGGCCGGGCGAAACCGATGAAGTCGGCGGGGATGACCTTGGTGCCCTGGTGGATCAGCTGGTAATACGCGTGCTGGCCGTTGGTGCCGGGGGTGCCCCACACCACGGGGCCGGTCTGCCACTCGACCCGATGGCCGTCGCGGTCCACGGATTTTCCGTTGGACTCCATGTCGAGCTGCTGGAGATAGGCGGTGAACCTGCTCAGATAGTGGGAGTACGGCAGCACCGCGTGCGACTGGGCGCCGAAGAACTCGCCGTACCAGATCCCCAGCAGACCGAGCAGCAGCGGTGCGTTGGCCTCGGCGGGTGCCGTACGGAAGTGTTCGTCGACCAGATGGAAGCCGTCGAGCATTTCCCGGAAGCGGTCCGGGCCGATCGCGATCATCAGGGAGAGGCCGATGGCAGAATCATAGGAATATCGTCCGCCGACCCAGTCCCAGAACTCGAACATGTTCGCCGTGTCGATGCCGAAATCGGCGACTTTCCCGGCATTGGTCGACAGCGCCACGAAATGCCGGGCGATGGCGTCGGGACCGGCCCGGAGTTCGGTGAGGAGCCAGTCGCGGGCGGCGGTGGCGTTGGTGATGGTCTCGATGGTGGTGAAGGTCTTCGAGGCAATGATGAACAGCGTCTCGGCCGCGTCCAGGTCGCGTACGGCCTCATGCAGATCGGCACCGTCGACGTTCGATACGAAACGGAAGGTGAGATCGCGCTCGGTGAAGGAGCGAAGCGCCTCGTACGCCATCGCCGGACCGAGGTCGGATCCGCCGATACCGATGTTGACGACGTTTCTGATGCGCTTGCCGGTATGACCGGTCCACTCACCCGATCGGACCTTGCCGGAGAACGCGGCCATGGTGTCGAGAACGGCGTGCACGGCGGGGACGACATTCTCGCCGTCGACCTCGATGACGGCTTCCCGGGGCGCGCGCAGCGCGGTGTGCAGAACGGCCCGGTCCTCGGTGGTGTTGATCCTCTCGCCGCGGAACATCGCGTCCCGCAGTCCGGCCACATCCGTCGCCGCCGCCAGATCGCGCAGCAGGGCCAGGGTCTCGTCGGTGATCAGATGCTTGGAGTAGTCGAGGTGGAGATCGCCGACACGCAGGGTGTACGCGCTGCCGCGCGCCGGGTCGGCCGCGAACAGCTCGCGCAGCCGGGTCGGGGCCAGTTGGTCGTGGTGCTTGCCGAGGGCGGTCCACTCGGGCGTCTGATGGAGTCGGGGGCGGCCATGTGCGTTCACTCGGACATCAGCTCACTTCTGTTCGTACCTGCCTGCTCTCCCACCCGCTCCAACCTAATTGATCAGACGGGCCGGTGAGGGAAGGCCGGTCGGCGCCCGGGGCCGGCGGCTGAGCGGAGAGCCCGTACACGTCCCGTACAGGTGCGAAAAAGGTCCGGCCGGGCACCCCTGGGGTG
>NZ_JBSGUP010000208.1:0-12054 GCF_053607985.1 Streptomyces sp. NPDC055078 | reverse complement strand
CAGTACGGCGGTGTCGGCGAGGCGCGCGGCAGCGGCGCCCATGGCGCCGCGCTTGGTGATGTCGCGGTCGCCGCCGCAGCCGAGGACGATGTGCACCTTGCCCTCGGTGACCTTGCGCAGCGAGCGCAGGACCGATTCGACGGCGTCCGTCTTGTGGGCGTAGTCGACGACGGCGAGATACGGCTGGCCCTCGTCCACCCGCTCCAGCCGGCCGGGCACGCCCGGGACCGCGGCGATGCCGCCGGCGGCGGTCGCCGGGTCGATCCCGGCGACGGCGAGGGTGACGACGGCCGCCAGGGTGTTGGCGACATTGAACGGGCCGGGCAGCGGCGCTTCGGCGGCGACGCGCTCACCCCCGGGACCGACGGCGGTGAACGCCGAGCCGTGCGTGCCCACCGTGACGTCCTCGGCCCGCCAGTCGGCGTCCGGGTGGCCCTCGGCGGAGAAGGTGGTGACCGGTACGGTCGCCTGGGCGGTGAGCCTGCGGCCGTACTCGTCGTCGAAATTGACGACCGCCCGCCTGCTGCGCGCCGGGGTGAACAGCTGCGCCTTCGCCTGGAAGTAGTCCTCCATGCCGGAGTGGAACTCCATGTGCTCGGGGCTGAGGTTGTTGAAGACCGCGACGTCGAAGACACAGCCGTCGACCCGGCCGAGCACCAGGGCGTGGCTGGAGACCTCCATGGCGACCGCCTCGACACCGCGTTCGCGCATGACGGCGAAGAGGGCCTGGAGGTCGGTGGCCTCGGGGGTCGTACGTTCGGACTTGATGCGGTCGTCGCCGATCCGGGTCTCGACGGTGCCGATCAGACCGGTGCTGCGGCCCGCGGCCCGCAGTCCGCCCTCGACGAGATAGGCCGAGGTGGTCTTGCCGGAGGTGCCGGTGATGCCGATCTGGAGGATCTTGTCGCCGGGGTGCCCGTAGATGTCGGCGGCGAGTGCTCCCATCCGGCCTCGGGGGTCGTCGGTGACCAGGACCGGCAGACCGGTGGCGCGCGCGCGTTCGGCGCCGGTCGGGTCGGTGAGGAGGGCCGCGGCGCCGAGGTCGGCCGCCTGGTCCACGAAGTCGGCGCCGTGCAGCCGGGCGCCGGGGAGGGCCGCGTACAGATCGCCGGGGCGTACGGCCCGGGAGTCGTGGGTGATGCCGGTGACCGTGACCTCGCCGGGGCTCTTCACCCCCAGCCGGGCGGCCAGCTCCCCCAGGGGCGTCGGGTGGGGCCGGTCCGGCCGGGGCGCCCCCGGCTGCCTCGCGGGAGCGTCCTGCTGGGCGGTTCGGTACTGATCAGCGTGTGGCACGGCGGTGAGCGTACCGGGCGCACCCGGTCGGGGGCGAAATGAGGGGGCGCCGTCGGCCGGGGGTGGCGGCACGCCGTCCGCGGGGGTCGGTGGTGTGCCGTCCGCGGGGGTCGGTGCCGTGGCGTCCGCTTCGGTTGCCGTGGCGTCCGCCGGGGGCGGTGTGCCGTCCGCTTCGGTCGGTGCCGTGGCGTCCGCTTCGGTCGGTGTGCCGTCCGCCGGGGGCGGTGGCGTCCCGTCCGCCCGGTCCGGCGGGCGGGGGGAGGACGGGGTGCGGCCGGGGCCGTGGTTCCCGGAATCGGAGGTGATCATGGTCACTGGTGGTTCCTCGGTCATGGGCCTGACTGGTCGTTCGCGGGCCGGGCCACTGGTCCGGCCCGGCCGTTCGTTCGGCCCGGCCGGTGTTCCGTCCGGCCGGTGCTCCGTCCGCCGGTGGTCGGTCCGGGCGCGGGGGTCATTCGTTCCGTCCGGCCGGTGGTCCGTCCCGGCACCGGGGTCGTGCGCCGCGCCCGGCCGGTTCATGTGCCCGGTTTGAAGGTGACGGGCAGCCTCGCGGGCTTCTGGCCCGTCGGCGGCACCTTGAGGGTCTTCAGCGAGAACTCCATGACCTTCTGGTAGATCGGGCCACAGATCTGGCCGCCGAAGTAGCTGCCCTTGGTGGGGTTCTGGATGGCGCAGTAGACGGTGATCCTCGGCTTGTCGGCGGGGGCGAACCCGGCGAAGGAGGCGGTGTACCCCCGGTAGCGGCCGAGCTTCGGGTCGACGCGGTTGGCGGTGCCGGTCTTGCCCGCGACGCGGTAGCCCGGGATGCGCGCCTTGGTGCCGGTGCCCTCCTCGTCCCCGACGACCGACTCCAGCATGGTCCCGAGCGTCCGCGCGGTCTCCTCGCTGACCACCCGGGTCTGCCGGGGCTCGGGGGCGGGGGTGAACCGGCCGTCGGGGCCCTTGTGGCCGCGGACCAGGGTGGGTTCGACGCGTACCCCTCCGTTGGCGATCGTGGAGTACACGGAGGCGGCCTGCATCGCGTTGATGGAGAAGCCCTGGCCGAAGGGGATCGTGTACTGCTGCGAGGTGGACCACTTCCCGGGCGGGGCGAGGATGCCCGGGGTCTCCCCCGGGTAGCCGAGCCCGCTGGGGCTGCCCATGCCGAACTTCCGCAGATAGGAGTGGAGCACCTTGTTGGCCTCCGCCTGGGTCTTGCCGAGCTGGCCGGTCGCCAGGATGGTGCCGATATTGCTGGATTTGGCCAGTACGCCGTTGAGCGTGAGGTACCAGGTGGGGTGGTCGATGTCGTCCTTGAAGAGCCGGTCGCCCCGGTGCAGCCGGTTGGGGACGACGACATGGGTGCCGGGGTTCGCGGCCTTCTCCTCCAGGACGGCGGCCATGGACATCACCTTGGCGGTGGAGCCCGGTTCGTACGCGTCCTGGAGGGCGGCGTTGCCCATGGCGGCCGAGTCGGCCCCGGAGATGTCGTTGGGGTCGAAGCCGGGCGAGTTGGCTATGGCGAGGACCTCGCCGGTCCTGGTGTCCTGGACTATCACATAGCCCCGGTCGGCCTTGGACTTACTGACCTGTTCGCTGATCGCGCGCTGGGCCGCCCACTGGATGTCACGGTCGATGGTCAGCTCGATGTCGGAGCCGGCGACGGCGGGGGTCTCCCGGGTGCCGTCGGCGGTGGGCACGCGCCGGCCGCCCGACTGGGCGTAGGTGATCTCCCCGTTCCGGCCCGCAAGCTCGGCGTCCAGCATGGATTCGATCCCGCCGCCGCCCCGGCCCTCGGCGTTGACATAGCCCAGTATCCCGGCCGCGAGGTCGCCGTTCGGATACACGCGCTTGCTGCTCGGCTCCTGGAGGATCCCGCCGAGCACATTGACGCCGGTCCCTCCGGGTTCCCGGGCCTTCTCGGCGAAGACGCCCTTAAGGTCCTTGATCTGCTTCCACACCTGGGGGGTCTGGCGGCGGGCCAGCACGGTGTACCGGGAGCCGGGCTTCCTGAGCTTCGTGGCCAGTTCGTCGGCGCTCTTGCCGAGGATGGGTGCCAGCAGCGCCGCGGCCTGATCGGGCGCGTTCGGGGACTTGCTCTCCTTGGGCGTGAACAGCTTCGGGTCGGCCGTGATGTCATACGCGTCGACACTGTCCGCCAGTGCGATCCCGGTCCGGTCGGTGATCTCCCCGCGCTCGGCGGCGAGCTTCACGCTGAGATAGCGGTGCTTCTCCGCCTTGGCGGCGTACGCGCTGGCATCGACCGCCTGGACCTGGAGCAGGCGCACCACGAAGGCCAGCATCACCAGCGTCAGACCGAGGCTGACCAGGCGCAGCCGGGGGCGGGGGCTGCCGAGTCTCAGCGAGCGCGGGGCGGGGCGGGGCCCGCGGGGCGCGGGGCGCGGGGACGGCCGGCGCGAGGGGCGGCGGGCGGGGCCGGGCACCCGTCCTCGCGGGGCGGCGGGCCGCCGGCGCGGTGCTGGTGGTTCGGGGGGCACTCGGTCACCTGCCGGAGGGCGTCGGGGTCGGCTTCTCGGACGGCGGTGTGGTCGCCGGGGGTGGGGCGGGCGCGGTGGCACCGGCCGGGCCGGGTGCGGTACGGGGCGCCGGTGACTGCGGGGAGACGCGGGCGGACCCCGCCGCCTGCCCGGAACCGGGCGGGCCCGCCGAGGGGCCGGTCGGCTGCGGGGTGCCCGGGGTGGCCGACGGGGTCGGCTGCGGGGACTGGGCGGACCGTGTGGCGGAGGGGTCGGCCGACGGGTTGGACGACGTGCCAGGGGCGGGAGTGCCGGAGGCGTCCAGGGGGGTGGGGTCGGGCGCGGGCAGTGCGCCGGCCCGGCCCGGTACGCCGCGTACGGTGCCGTCGGGGTCGATGAAGGCGGGGCCGCTGCCGGGGACCATGCCCAGCTCACGGGCCCGCCGCTCCAGCGCGTCGGGGGCGGAGTAGTCGTCCACGTCCCGCTGGAGCGCCTGCTGTTCATCGGTGAGTTCGGTGGTCTTGCGCTTCAGCTCGCTCAGTTCGAACGAACCCTCGTTGAGCGAGGAGTTCAACAGCAGCAGGGTGATCAGACCGCCGCCGAGGAGGACGACGACCAGCAGGACGAAGGGGGTACGGGCCGCGGTGCTCGGACCCGCCGGCATCAGCCGGGCGAGTCTGGCGGCGCGTCCCTTGAGCTGCTTGGCGGCTGTGCTCACCGCGTCCTCCCGATCGTCTTCCGCGTCCCCCGCAGGGTCCTGCGCGGCCTGCCCGTCCTGCGCGCCCTGCGTGTCCCCCGCAGGCCGCGCGTCGGCGCCCCGGCGGTGGTCGGTTCCGCCCGGGGCCGGCCCCGGGCAGGGCGGCGTGGGGCCACGCCCGGTCCCGGCCGCCAGGCCCGGTGCGTACCGTCCGGCACTGGCCGGGCGCGATGCGTACCGTCCGGCCCTGGCCGGGCGCGATGCGTACCTTCCGGCGCGGGGCCTGCCGGAGAGTACGTACCGGGGTGCCCCTTCCTCTTCCACGCGGGCGCGCGGCCGGCCCCGAGGCGGTTCACCGCACTTCCTCCCGGATCCGCTCTGCTCCCCTCAGACGCGCCGGAGCCGCCCGGCGGTTCTCCGCGATCTCCTCCGCGGTCGGCAGCTCGGCGCCTCGGGTCAGCAGTTTCAGCCGTGGCTGGTACGCCTCCGGTACGACGGGCAGTCCCGGGGGCGCCGTGGTCGCCGCACCCGCCGCGAGGACCTGCTTGACCAGCCGGTCCTCCAGGGACTGATACGAGAGCACCGCGATCCGCCCGCCGACGGCAAGCGCCCCGACCGCGGCCGGAACGGCGCGCTCCAGCACGCTCAGCTCACCGTTCACCTCGATGCGCAGCGCCTGGAAGGTGCGCTTGGCCGGGTTGCCTCCGGTGCGCTTGGCGGCCTGTGGCAGGGCGTCGCGGATCAGCTCGACGAGCCGGGCGCTGTTGGTGAAGGGCTCGCGCTCCCGCTCCCGTACGACGGCCGAGACGATTCGCTTGGCCTGCTTCTCCTCGCCGTACTGCCGCAGGATGCGTACCAGCTCACCGGGCGGATAGGTGTTGAGGACCTCGGCGGCGCCGATGCCGGTCGTCTGGTCCATGCGCATGTCGAGCGGGGCGTCCTGGGCGTAGGCGAATCCCCGGTCGGCCTCGTCGAGCTGCATGGAGGAGACACCGAGGTCGAAGAGGACGCCCTCGACCCGGGGGACGCCCAGCCGGGTGAGAACGCCGGGCAGCTCGTCGTAGACGGCGTGGACCAGGGTGGCGCGGTCGCCGAAGGGGGCAAGCCGCTCACCCGAGAGCCGCAGCGCCTCCTTGTCCCGGTCGAGCGCGATCAGCCGGGTGCCGGGGAACCGGGTGAGGAGTGCCTCGCTGTGCCCGCCGAGTCCGAGGGTGCAGTCGACGACCACGGATCCGGGTCGTTCCAGGGCCGGGGCAAGGAGGTCCAGGCACCGCTGGAGCATCACCGGGACGTGTCGGGTATTGCTCAAAGCGCCCTCTCAGGTCCGGCGCGGGGCCCGGCCGGCCGATGAGCGGGGCCGTGCCTGCGTACGCCGCACACGCGGTGCGTACGCCGCACTCGCGGGAAAGTCGGTGAAACGGTGAGAACGTCGAAAACGGTGAGAACAGTGAGAAAGGTGAGACACGGTGAAAGCGACGGTGAGAACGGTGAAAGCAGGGCGGGCACGGGAAGCGGGGGGAAGCGGGAAACTCGGCGAAACAGTGCGAACAGCGAGGCAGACGGGTGAAGCGGGGATGAGCCGGAGGAACCGCCGCAATGGGCGGGAAGTACCGGTGGACTTCGCGTCACTTTAGTCCACCGGACTGCGCGGTCAATCAACCGCCCGGCGGCGTGGCGGGAGGGCCTCCGGGAGGGCCCCCGGAACGACCGGTTCACTCGAACGGGTGTTGCCTTATCACTCTTGTGGGTTACCTCACAACAAGCGTCGTTGATGTTCTTTGTCCCCTCTCACAGCAGGCTTCCCGGGCCGTCGCCCATTAACGTCGTCAGCATGACGACTTCCGCGCACCAATCCGCCGACGCACTGCGCACGGGCGGCGGTACGGTCACCGATCGTCTCGTCGAGGCGAACCAGCGCTACGCCGCCGGATTCCAGGACCCGGGGATGGACGCGCGACCCGTCCTGCGGGTAGCCGTGGTCGCCTGTATGGACGCCCGGCTCGACCTCCATGACGCGCTCGGCCTGGAGCTGGGCGACTGTCACACGATCCGCAACGCGGGGGGTGTGGTCACCGACGACGTGATCCGCTCGCTCACCATCAGCCAGCGGGCGCTGGGGACCCGCAGCGTCATTCTCATCCACCACACCGGGTGCGGTCTGGAGTCGCTGACCGAGGACTTCCGGCATGAGCTGGAGGACGAGGTGGGGCAGCGCCCGCCGTGGGCGGTGGAGGCGTTCCGCGATGTCGACCAGGATGTGCGCCAGTCGATGCAGCGGGTACGGACGTCCCCGTTCCTCCGGCACACCGATGATGTGCGCGGCTTCGTCTTCGATGTGCAGCAGGGGCTGCTGCGGGAGATCGACCCGGCGGAGTGAGCCCCCGGCCCGGCTCCGCTCGGGCCGCACCCAGGCCCGCCTCGGGCCCGGCCCAGGCCCGCCTCGGGCCCGGCCCAGGCCCGGTTCCGGCCGTTCCGCGACTCCCGCTGAGCCGGTTGTGGAGAACTGCGGCACCCGGATAAATCCCAGCCAACCCGGCAAATCCCACCCGGTTGTCCACAGGCGAGTGACACGACCCCGTAACGCCAACAAGAATGCGGATGCGGCACCCTCCGGAACTTCTGGGGACCGGTGTTCGTGTTTGAGGTGGGCCGGGCCGTTCGATGACCCGGTCCGTAGAACGGGGCCGAGGAGGGCCGGGTGACGACCTATGACGATCGAGCGAGCCTCACAGATCTGACCACCACAGCGGATCGCGTCCGCCGGTCGGTGGAGAGTGTGATCGAGGGCAAGCCTGAGGTCGTACGGCTTTCGCTGACCGTGCTCCTCGCCGAGGGACATCTGCTGTTGGAGGATGTGCCCGGCGTGGGCAAGACCATGCTGGCCAAGGCGCTGGCGAAGTCCATCGACTGTTCCGTGCGACGCATTCAGTTCACACCGGACCTGCTGCCGTCGGACATCACCGGTGTGTCGATCTTCGACCAGCAGGAGCGTGACTTCGAGTTCAAGCCCGGCGCGATCTTCGCCCAGATCGTGATCGGCGACGAGATCAACCGGGCATCGCCCAAGACCCAGTCGGCGCTGCTGGAGTCGATGGAGGAGCGCCAGGTCACCATCGACGGCAACACCTACGAGCTGCCGAGCCCGTTCATGGTGGTCGCCACCCAGAACCCGGTGGAGATGGAGGGCACCTATCCGCTGCCGGAGGCCCAGCGCGACCGCTTCATGGCGCGGGTGTCGATCGGCTATCCGAGCCCGGCGGCCGAGCTCCAGATGCTCGATGTGCACGGCGGGGTCTCCCCGCTCGACGACCTCCAGCCGGTGGCGCACGCGCACGACATCCTCAAGCTGATCGAGGCCGTGCGCAATGTGCATGTCGCCGACCCCGTGCGGCGGTACGCGGTGGAGCTGGTGGCCGCGACCCGCAGCCACCCGGATCTCCGGCTCGGCGCCTCACCCCGCGCCACCCTGCATCTGCTGCGAGCCGCCAAGGCGACCGCCGCGCTCGACGGCCGGGACTACGCCCTGCCGGACGACATCCAGTCGCTCGTGGTGCAGGTCCTGGCGCACCGGCTGCTGCCCACCGCACAGGCGCAGTTGAACCGGCGGACGGCGGAGCAGGTGGTGCTGGAGATCCTGCAGCGCACCCCGGTGCCCACGGCCGAGGGGGCCGAGACCGCCTTTGTCACGGGCCGCCCGTCCCAGTCGATCTACGGCCAGCAGCCCGGCGCCCGGCGGCTGTGATGTCTGGCGGGGGGCCCGCCGCCGAGGGCGGGGACGGCCGGGACAGCGGGGCGGGCCGGGAGCCGGCCGGCCTGCGGGCCGCCCTGGGCGGACTCACCACCCGGGGCCGCTCCTTCCTCGCGGCCGGGGTTGCGGCGGCGGTGTGCGCGTATGCCCTGGGACAGGGAGATCTGCTGCGGGTCGGACTGCTGCTCGCCGTCCTGCCGCCGGTCTGTGTGGCCGTGCTGTACCGCACCCGCTACCGGGTCGCGGGCAGCAGACGGCTCTCGCCCGCGCGGGTGCCCGCCGGGGCCGAGGCCCGGGTGCATCTGCGCATGGACAATGTCTCGCGGCTGCCCACCGGGCTGCTGATGCTCCAGGACCATGTGCCTTACGTGCTGGGGCCCCGCCCCCGCTTTGTGCTGGACCGGGTGGAGGCGGGCGGACGCCGTGAGGTGTCGTACCGGGTGCGCTCGGATCTGCGCGGACGGTATCCGCTCGGCCCGCTCCAGCTGCGGCTCACCGACCCGTTCGGAATGTGCGAACTGACCCGTTCCTTCAGCGCGTTCGACACCCTGACCGTGATACCCCGGACCGAGACCCTGCCGCCCGTCCCGCTGATGGGTGAGGCATCGGGGTACGGCGACGGCCGCCGGCGCTCGCTCGCGCTCGCCGGTGACGACGATGTGATCCCGCGCGCCTACCGCTACGGCGACGATCTGCGCCGGGTGCACTGGCGCTCCACCGCGCGCTACGGCGAGCTGATGGTGCGCCGTGAGGAACAGCCGCAGCGGGCCCGGTGCACAGTCCTCCTGGACACCCGGGGAATCGCCTTTCAGGGCGCTGGCCCCGACTCGGCGTTCGAGTGGGCGGTGTCGGGCGCCGCGTCCGCGCTGGTGCACATTCTGGAGCGGGGGTTCGCGGTCCGGCTGCTCACGGACACCGGGACCTCGGTGCCCGGCGAGGGCGGCGACGGCTTCGCCGGTACCACCCAGGAGTCCGCCGACTCCGCCGGTCTGATGATGGACACGCTCGCGGTCGTCGACCACTCGGACGGCGAGAGCCTGTCACCGTCGTACGACGTACTCCGCGGTGGGCATGAAGGGCTGCTGATCGCCTTCTTCGGCGATCTCGACGACGAGCAGGCGTCCCTCGCGACGCGGATGCGTCAGCGCGCCGGGTCCGCGGTGGCCTTCGTCCTGGACAGCGGGGCATGGGTCGGCGAGCCGGCGGGACAGGCAGCCGACGACCGGCTGAGGGTGCTGCGCGAGGCCGGCTGGACGGCCGTCGCCGTACCGCCGGGAGCTTCGCTCTCCACGCTGTGGCAGCAGGCGAACCGCCGGCGCGAGGAAAGCTCCGGCAGCGGCCCGCACGGAACCTCCGGAGGCTGGTCATGAACGGTCAACATCTCCGGGGGCTGGTCATGAACCGTGAACATCTCCGGAGGCTGGTCATGAACCGTGAACATCTCCGGAGGCTGGTCACGAACGGTGGGGGTTGCTCATGAGTGGTCGCGGACGGCTGGCCCTGTGTGCCTACGCCGCCACACTGCTGGCGGCGAGCGCGATGCTGCCACTGCTCGAAGGGGGCGGCTGGCTGATCGAGGCGGTCCTGCTGCTGGCGGCCCAGAGCGGCGCGGGCGCGCTGGCCCGGCGGGTACCGCTCGCCCGGCCGATGACGGTCGCGGCCCAGGTGCTCGTGACGCTGCTGCTGCTGACCCTGGTGTTCGCCCGGGACCATGCGCTGCTCGGGGTGCTGCCCGGTCCGGAGGCGTTCCAGCGGTTCGGTGAGCTGCTCAGCGTGGGTGGCGAGGACATCGGGCGATATGCGATCCCCGCCCCGGCGACGGAGGGCATCCGGCTGATGGTGGTCGGCGGGGTGCTGGTGGTCGGCCTGCTGGTGGACGCCATCGCGGTGACGTTCCGCAGCGCGGCCCCGGCCGGTCTGCCGCTGCTCGCGCTGTACTCGGTGGCCGCGGGTCTGTCGCGCGGCGGAGCGGGCTGGCTGTGGTTCCTGCTCGCCGCCTCCGGCTATCTGCTGCTTCTGCTGGCCGAGGGCAGGGACCGGCTCTCCCAGTGGGGCCGGGTCTTCGGCGGGGCGCCCGCCACCCCGCCGCGCGGATCGAGAGCCTTCGACCCGGCGGGCGGCCGGAGCCCGGTGGCCCCGGTCCGCGCCGGCAGGCGCATCGGTGTGCTCGCGCTGGGCGTCGCGCTCGCGGTCCCCGCCGCGCTGCCGTCGCTGGACGGCGGGCTGCTGTCCGGCGTGGGCGGCGGGGAGGGCTCCGGCTCGGGCGGCGGCACCATCTCCGCGGTGAACCCGGTGGTCTCCCTCCAGGACAACCTGAACCAGTCGGACAACCGCGAAGTCCTGCTCTACAACACCACCGCGAAGGACACCAAGGATCTCTATCTGCGGTTCGTGGCTCTCGACGAGTTCGACGGGAAGACCTGGAAGTCCTCCGAGCGCGACGTCAGAGACGTCCCGGACCGGCTGCCGCAGCCACAGGGCCTGAGCGCCTCGGTGAAGACGACCCCGATCACGACCAATGTCTCTGCCGCCGAATACTACGAGCAGAACTGGCTGCCGCTCCCCTATCCGGCGACGGAGCTGAAGATCGGCGGACGCTGGCGGTACGAGCCCGAGGGCCGGACCGTGGTCGGGGACCGCGGCGAGGACACCGGAGGCGCGCAGTACACGGTCAGCAGCCTGCTGGTGGAGCCCACGGCGGAGATGCTGGCCAGTGCCCCGCCCGCCCCGCCCGACCTGCAGCGCGAGTACACCAAGGTCCCCGATGTCCTCCCCGATGTGGTCAGGGAGACCGCCGAGAGGGTGACCCGCGGGGCCGACAACGACTACGAGCGGGCGGTCAGGCTCCAGGACTGGTTCGCCGTCAGCGGTGGTTTCACCTATGACACCCATGTGAAGTCCGGTACCGGGGTCGACGCGATCGCCCGCTTCCTCCAGCAGAAGGAGGGTTTCTGCATCCACTTCTCCTTCGCGATGGCGTCGATGGCGCGGACGCTGGGCATACCGGCACGGGTCGCGGTGGGCTTCACCCCCGGCAGCCCCGGGTCCAACGGGGGCATGTCGGTCACCATGCGGGACGCGCACGCCTGGCCCGAGCTGTACTTCGAGGGTGCCGGGTGGACCCGGTTCGAGCCGACCCCCAGCCGGGGCAGCGCGCCCGACTACACCCGGGCCGAGACGCCGTCCGGCGGTCCGACCAGCCCGGCGCAGCCGGAGGCGACCGTGTCCGACGCGCCCTCCCCCACGCCCACGGTGTCGGACAGCTGCCCGGCGGAGCTGCGGCGGCTCGGGGAGTGCGGCGCGCCCGCCCCGCAGGGTGTGGACACGCCCACCGACTCGGGCACCTCCGCGGGGGCGGCGCTGCTGACCGGCCTGGGAGTGCTGGCGGCGGTGGCGGTGCCACTGCTGCCGATGCTGTGGCGGTTCAGAGTCCGGGCACGTCGGCTGAGTTCCGGGGGCCGGTCGCCCACGGACGCGTCGGCCCGGGCACTGGCGGCCTGGCTGGAGATCTCCGACACGGCCTGGGACCACGGCGTCCTGCCCGATGACTCCCTGACCCCGCGCCGTACGGCGGCCCGGATCGTCCGGCTGGGGAATCTGACGGGCGCGGCGGCGGACTCGGTGCACCGGATCGCCGGCGCGGTAGAACAGGTGCTCTATGCCCCACGGCCCGGCCCGGCCATGGGGCTGACCGACGATGTCGAACGCATCCGGGCCGGACTGCGGGCCGGGGTGAGCGGCGGGACCAGGCTGCGGGCATTGCTGCTGCCCCGCTCGACCGTTCGGGTGGTGTGGGTCGCCTCGGCCGGCTGGGAGTCGTTCACCGGCCGGTGGCACCGCTGGGGTCGGGCCCGGTGGGC
>NZ_JBSGUP010000207.1:0-12092 GCF_053607985.1 Streptomyces sp. NPDC055078 | reverse complement strand
GGCATGGACAAGGGCCGCGCCCCCGGGGTCCGCCGGGCCGGGATTCCGGTGCCGGTGGGCGTGCTCGCGCATGACGCGCACCACACATACTGGCCGCCGATATTCGAATCGTCAATGACTTTCGAAAGTTACTGGAAGATTCGCAAGAATGATCCCGGGGGTGGCCGTCGAACAGGCGCGAGGGCCCTCAGGGAGACCTGTGCCACACCAGCAGGAGGTAGCCGCCGTACGCGCTGGAGACCAGCGTGGCGGCGGCCAGCAGGGTGTAGGCGGTTCTGGGGCGGGCCGCCGCCAGCGCGCGGGCCAGCGGGAAGAGCAGCGGGAAGGCGGGCAGCAGGAACCGGGCTCTGGAGTGGAAGTAACCGGCGCCGCCGATCGTGATGGCCAGCAGGACCGCCACGTAGATCAGCAGGGCGGGGTGCTGCCGCTGCTGCAGACAGACGATGAACAGGGTGACGGCGGCGATCACGGTCAGGGCGCCCACGACCGCGTTGAGACTGACGGGGGCCTGAGTGAAGATCTCGGAGATGCGCCGGACGGTGAAGCGGCCGGCGTCGAAGGTCGAGCCCCACTTCTCCTGGATCCGGAGGTAGCCGTCCCAGCTGCCTGCTCGATAGCCGACCCAGCCGAACCAGGCGAACCAGCCGAGCGGCGCCAGGACGATGGATCCGGCGAGGACGAGCGGCGGCGTACGGTTCGCGGTCCCCGCGCGTCCCCGCACGGCGGCGACGAGTGCCCAGCCCGCGCAGAGCGCGACGGCGGCCACGACCGCGGCACCGGAGGGCCTGGTGAGCCCGGCGAGCACCGCCAGCGGGACGGCCACCGCCCAGCGGTGGGTGAGTACGGCGTACAGGGTCCAGGCGGCGATGGCGGTGAAGATCGGCTCGGTGTACGCCATGGTCTCGACCATGGCGTGCGGCGCGATGCCCCACAGGACGACCGCGATGGTCGCGGCCCGCCGCCCGTACAGCAGCCGGGCCACGGCGAAGATGCCCCAGGCGGCGAAGAGCGCGCCCGTCACGGCGATGCCCCAGGCGACGGTTCCGGTGGGGAGGGGGAGCACGGCGGAGGCGCCGCGGATGAGCATCGGGTACAGCGGGAAGAAGGCGTACTTGCACATCGGGCCCTGCACCGCGCAGCTTCCGGGCTCAAGTGCGGTGTAGCCGTTGTCGGCTATGTCGATATAGAACCCGGTGTCGAACCGGGACGCGAGGAGGCTGCCCAGACTCGGACCGCCGTCCGGGGTCCGGAGCACCACGAAGGCCACGCCGATACACCGTACGAGCAGATAGGCGGCCAGAGCGGGGCCCGCCGCGACGAGCGCCCGCCTGATCCGGTCGCCCCGCGATTTCCGGCCCCCGGCCGGCCGGGGGCCGGTCACGGGTCTCGGCGCCGGTGTGGGCGGGGTCGTCTGAAGTGCCGACATGTCGCTCTCTTCATAGCGTGGTTGTGGCGGTCAGGAGCCTGTCGGCCACAGGGGGATGGGGTCCGGGCGCGGTGCACGCGCCGCGGGACCGGGGACAGCGGCGGCGCAGAACACCGCGGGACGGGGCTCAGCGGCGGCGCAGAACACCGCGGACTCGGTTCCTGATGCCCCAGGCGGTCACACGCCACAGGGCCTCGGCCACGATCGCGCGGCTCATCTTGCTGGCGCCGTGCTCCCGCTCCACGAAGGTGATCGGCACCTCGACGATGCGGCAGCCCGCTCGGGCGGCACGCCATGCCAGGTCGACCTGGAAGCAGTACCCCTCGGAGGTGACCTGGTCCAGATCCAGTGATTCCAGGGTCTCCCTGCGGAAGGCCCGGTAGCCGCCGGTCACATCGCGGATGGGGATGCCGAGCATCAGCCGGGAGTACAGGCTGCCGCCGCGCGACAGATACTCCCGCGACCTGGGCCAGTTCACCACGCTTCCGCCGGGCACCCAGCGGGACCCGAGGACCAGGTCGGCACCGGTCAGCGCGGCGAGGAGGCCGGGCAGTTCCTCCGGGCGGTGGGAGCCGTCGGCGTCCATCTCGACGAGTACGCCGTACTCCCGCTCCAGGCCCCAGCGGAACCCGGCGAGATAGGCCGCGCCCAGCCCTTCCTTGCCCTCGCGGTGCAGTACATGCACATGGTCGTCGCTGTCCGCCAGTTCGTCGGCGATCTTGCCCGTGCCGTCCGGACTGTTGTCGTCGGCGACGAGGATGTGCGCGGCCGGCACCGCCGCGCGCACACGTGAGGCGATCGCCTCGATGTTCTCGGCCTCGTTGTAGGTGGGGATGATCACCAGCGTGACACCGGGAGACCGGGTGTCCCCACGTCTGTCGAATTCCATTCGTTGTCGCACCTCTCGCACCCTGGCAGGCGCGATACAGACGGCCATGCCGGTACCAGGAAGCATAAGCGGCGAACGGCTGCGGTGCGTTGGAGCCCCCTGAGAAGATGCCCTGCTGAGACCTGCCACTGTCCCGCCTGACGCGGCGTTTCCGGCCGGGACCTGCCCTGAGGGCTTCGGCCCATGTTCCCGGAAGGCTGCCGTCCGCTGGTGATATCACGCGCGCGACGCCACGTCGGGACGGGGCGGGGTGGGTCTGGGCGGGGTGGGTCTGGGCGGGACGCGTCGGGGACGGGACGGGACGCGTCGAGGGCGGGACGCGTCGGGACGCTTCCACTCCCGTCCGTACTGCGGCGGCGCGCGGGACCGGGTGCCCGCAGGTACGCGCTGAGGTGTTTCACCCGCCTGCGAGCGGCAACACGACGGCTATGAGTCCACGTCATCGCAACGGAACGCATCAGGCCGCGACGGTCATCGCGATCGTCGCGGATGTCATGGCCGTCATTCTCGGCCTCTGGATCCTCATGTATCTGCTGGACGCCAACCGGGCGAACGACCTCGTCGGCTTCGTCCAGGACACCGCCCACTGGCTGGCCGGCTGGTCGTACGACCTGTTCACCTTCGACGAGGCGTGGGCACGCGTCGTCGCCGGGTACGGTCTCGCGGCCGTCGTCTATCTGTTGGTGGGGCACGCGGTGGCGGGCAGGCTGCGCCGCCACTGAGCCACGGCCCCGTCAGACAGTCCCTAGGGACAGCAGTCGGGAGCGAGCCCTCGTGGCAGCCGTTCCCCTCCGAAGACCGCGGTGGTCGCCTCGTCCCCCCCGAGCGCGGCCACCGCCAGGAGCAGGGAACCCGCCGTCCAGGTGGTCAGCTCCGCCGGCCAGTACGCCCGGTCGCCCTCGAAGACGTACCCCGTGAAGTACATTCCGCCCTCGGCGCGCAGATGCCCGATGGACTGGAGTATCTCCAGCGCCCGGTCCGACTCCCCCATCACCCACAGGGCCAGGGCGAGTTCACAGCTCTCGCCGCCGGTCACCCAGGGGTTGGGCAGCACACAGCGCACCCCCAGACCGGGCACGACGAACTCGTCCCACCGCCGCTGGATGCGGACGGTGGCCTCCACGCCGGTCACCGCGCCGCCGAGGACCGGGTAGTACCAGTCCATGGAGTAGCGGCTCTTGTCGAGAAAGCGCCCGGGGTGGCGGCGTATGGCGTGTTCGAGCGCGCCCGCCGCCAGCTCCCAGTCCGGCTGGGGCTCCTCGCGTTCGTCGGCGAGCGCCAGCGCACAGCGCAGGGCGTGGTGGATCGAGGAACTGCCCGTCAGCAGCGCGTCGTTGACGGGTGTGCCATCGGCTTCGCGCTTCCAGCCGATCTGGCCGCCGGGCTGCTGGAGCCGGAGCACGAACCCGATCGCGGACTGGACGGTGGGCCACATCCGGTCGAGGAAACCGTCGTCGCCGGTGGCCAGATAGTGGTGCCAGACGCCGACGGCCGTATAGGCGCAGAAGTTGGTCTCCCGGCCGCGGTCGGTGGGCCGGGCCGCGTCCCCGTCGTCGTAGGCGGAGTACCAGGACCCGTCCGCGTTCTGGTGCCGCCGCAGCCAGGTGTACGCCCGCGCCGCCGCCTCGTGCTCGCCCGCCGCGTCCAGCGCCATGGCGGCCTCGGTGTGGTCCCACGGGTCCAGATGGTGCCCCCGGAACCACGGGATCGCGCCGTCGTCGCGCTGGATTCCGCGTATTCCCGCGACGGTCTCGGCGGCCTGCTCGGCGGTCAGCACCCCGGGCAGGACGAGATGTTCCGTACGGGGAGTGGTCACGCCTCGGCCCCGGGCAGCTTCGCTTCCGTCGCATGCGGTTCCGCCGCATACGGTTCCGTCGCATACGGGTCGGTCGCACGCGGATCGGTCACATGCGGGTCGGTCACATGCGGTTTGGTCGCGTACGCCACAAAGCTCTTGCCGATCAGCGGGTTGAGCGCCTGCTCGGCGAGCCGGGTGGCCAGGGGCTTCTTCATGATGTCCCAGACGAGGAGCCGGTGGTACGCCTTGACCGGCAGCGCCGTGTCGTTGTCGACGCCGAAGGCACATTTGAGCCACCAGTAGGGGCTGTGCAGGGCATGGGCGTGGTGGGTGCCGTACGTGACGAGTCCCGCCTCCTCGATACTGGCGAGCAGTTCATCGGCCCGGTAGATACGGATGTGCCCGCCCTCGACCTCGTGGTACGCGTCGCTGAGCGCCCAGCAGATCTTCTCCGGACCGTACCGGGGCACAGTGATCGCGATCCGGCCGCCCGGCTTGAGCACCCGGACCATCTCGGCGAGTACGCCCTTGTCGTCGTGGATGTGCTCCATCACCTCGGAGATGATCACGACGTCGAACGACTCGTCGGGGAAGGGGAGTCGGAGCGCGTCCCCCTCCATCGCGGTCGCGGTCGCGCCCCGGGGGGCCTCCCCCGCCTCCTCCATGGCGGCGAACCACCGCGCGACCTCACGGATCTCCTCGGCGTTGCGGTCGAGCGCCACGACCCGCGCGCCCCGCCGGTAGCACTCGAACGCGTGCCTCCCGGCACCGCACCCGAGGTCGAGGACCCGGTCGCCTGCGGCGAGCGGAAACCGGGAGAAGTCGACGGTCAGCACGGGGCCCCGCTTTCGCAGTCGGTGGTTCGGGTACGGATGCCGGAACATATTCGGGTGCCGATGCCGGTACGCGTCCGGCCGGCAGCCGGAACCCGCGTCACGGCGCCACCGGGGCGAGCGCCGCGCGGTACAGCTCCACCGTCCCCTGCGCCGCCCTCGCCCAGGTGAATCGCTCCAGCACCCGCCGGCGCCCGGCCGCGCCCAGCCGCACCCGTAGCCCCGGGTCGCCGAGGAGCCGCACCAGCGCCGCGGCGAGCGCTCCCGAGTCGCCCGGCGGCACGGCGAGGCAGCTCTCCCCGTCCGGGCCCGTGACCTCGGGGATCGCGCCGCCCGTGGTGGCGACCAGCGGTGTCCCGGTGGCCATCGCCTCGGCGGCGGGCAGCGAGAACCCCTCGTAGAGCGAGGGCACACACGCGATCTGCGCGCCGCGCACCAGGCCGACGAGTTCCGCGTCGGAGATGCCCTTGACGAACTCGACGGCGCGCTCAAGTCCGTACCGCTCGATCAGCCGGTCGACCGGGCCGTCCGCCGCGCGCTTGCCGACGACCACGAGATGGGCGTGGGGGTGCTCCGTACGCACCTTGGCGAGCGCCTCCACCAGGTGGACCAGCCCCTTCAGCGGTACGTCGGCGCTGGAGGTGGTGACGATCCGGCCCGGCACCTCGGCGACCGAGGGGTCCGGTGAGAAGAGGTCGGTGTCGGCGCCGATCGGGACGACATGGACGCGCTCGGGCCGTACGCCGAGATGCTCCACGATCTCCTGCTGGGACGACCCGGAGACGGTGAGCACGGACGGCAGCCGGCGCGCGACCCGCTTCTGCATCCGGGTGAAGCCGTACCAGCGGCGTATGGACGCGCGCCGCCGCCAGGTCCCGGCGGCGTCCAGTTCCAGCCGCCGGTCCACGGTGATCGGGTGGTGGATGGTGGTGACCAGGGGCGCCCCGAGATCCCCGAGGAGTCCGTACCCGAGAGTCTGGTTGTCGTGGACGACATCGAACCGGCCGCGCCTGGCGGTCAGATGGCGTCGCGCGCGCAGCGAGAAGGTGAGCGGTTCGGGGAAGCCGCCGGTCCACATCGTGCCGACTTCGAGTGCGTCGATCCAGTCGCGGTACTCGTCGCGGGCGGGGGTACGGAACGGGTCCGGGCTGCGGTACAGATCGAGGCTCGGCAGCTCGGTGAACGGGACGCCTTCGTCGAGTACGGGATAGGGCTGGGCGCCGATCACCTCGACCCGGTGGCCGAGGCGGGCCAGCTCCCGCGAGAGATGACGGACATAGACGCCCTGGCCGCCGCAGAACGGATTCCCCTTGTAGGTGAGGAGCGCGATACGCAGCGGTTCGGCACCGCCGCCGGTTCCGGACGATGCCGCCCGGGGGCCCGGATGAGGGCCGGAATGAGGGCCGGTCTCGATGGCCTCAGCGGTCACTCACGGCCCCCTTCTCACTGCGTTTCGCCGGAGCGTAACCGCTCGCGCTAATCTAGAACAAGTTTCAGACTTGATCGTTCAACGAGGTCCGAATCTACCGGCAGGTAGCCACGCCGTAAGGGCCGGATCAGGTGATTCGCGCCACGAACGCCGCGCTGCCATGCTGTGCGACCCACGCTGTGGATCGGTCCGTACCGTGCGGTCCGTACGGTGCGGTCCGTACTCAGGTGGAACGGAACGGGGGAACCGGGACAGATGACATCCGAACCCAGGCCGCCAGGGCCGGCGTCGTCGCCCCTGACCGAGCGCCAGGAGGCCCGCCGCCGCCGCATCCTGGCCGCCAGCGCCCAGCTGGCGAGCCGAGGCGGCTTCGACGCGGTGCAGATGCGCGAGGTCGCCGAGTCCGCCGAGGTCGCCCTCGGCACCCTGTACCGGTACTTCCCCTCCAAGATCCACCTCCTGGTCGCCACCATGCAGGACCAGCTCCAGCACCTGCACACCACCCTCCGCAAGCGTCCCCCCGCCGGGGACAGCCCCGCGGACCGGGTCGCCGAGACCCTGATGCGTGCCTTCCGTTCCCTCCAGCGCGAGCCCCAGCTCGCCGACGCGATGGTGCGCGCGCTGACCTTCGCCGACCGCAGCGTCAGCCCCGAGGTCGACACGGTCTCCCGCCAGACGACCACGATCATCCTCGACGCCATGGGCCTCGCGGACCCGACCCCGGAGCAGCTCTCCGCCGTACGCGTCATCGAGCACACCTGGCACTCCGCCCTCATCACCTGGCTGTCCGGCCGCGCCTCGATCGCCCAGGTCGGAATCGACATCGAGACCGTCTGCCGCCTGATCACCCTGACCGCGCCTGCCGGCCCGGCGCCGGAGCGCCCCCGCGCCACTGGCCGAAGCCGATGCCCAACCAGCCCCGCCGACTGAAGCTGACGCCCACCTAGCCCCACCAGCCGATGCCCATCCAGCCCCGCCGGCGATTGAGGCGCTGGGGGTCCCCCCACGCCGCCAGGCGTAGGGGGCGGCGCGGGGCAGAGCCCCGCCGGACCGCCCGCGCCGGGCGACGGCTCCGCGGCCGAGGCGCTGACCAGGCCGGACCGGGGCGACCAGGACCGAACCCGCGCGGCCAGGTCCCCGGGGCGACCAGCCCCACCGCACCCGCAAATGTCGCGATCCGCACCCTTGGGCGCCCCCACACCCTTCGCCACGTGAAGTTCCTTTCATGAACGCCTCATGGAGCCCTCACCGCCCCCATGGAGCCTCATATCCGTGACCTTGAACCTCCGACAGGCGACGACCCTCTGCGTGGCCCTGAGCATCTGCGCGCTGCTCGTCGTCCCCGGCAACTTCCCGGGGCTGAGCGGTGACGCCCGGATCACCCTCGCCGTCTTCGCCCTGGCGACCTGCGCCTGGATCGGTACGCCGATCGACGACACCTATATCGCGCTCGGCGCCGGGCTCGCCCTCACCGCCACCGGGGTGATCAGCAGCGACACGCTCTTCGGGACCCTCGGCGACGACACGGTGTGGCTGCTGATCTGCGCCTTCGTACTGGCCGCGGCGGTGGCGCGGACCGGCCTCGCCGGGCGGGCCGCGGCGTTTCTCGTCGGCGGGGCCCGGACCGTACGGCAGCTCGTCCATCTGACGACCGCGGCCCTCGTCGTCACCGCCTTCGCGGTACCGGCCACCTCGGGGCGGGCCGCGCTCACGCTGCCCGTCTTCCTCGCCCTCGCGAAGGTGCTGGCGGAGCGCAAGCGGCTGGTCGTGATGCTGGCGCTGCTCTTCCCCACGGTCATCCTGCTGTCGGCGGTCGCCACCCTGATCGGCGCGGGAGCGCATCTGATCACGGTCTCCGTGCTCTGGGAGGCCGCCGGGGAGCGCGTCGGCTTCACCGAATGGCTGCTGCTCGGGCTGCCGCTGGCGGTGGTGTCCTCCCATCTGGCGGCCGAGGTCGTGCTGTGGACGACGACCCGCCGCGCGGACCGCAAGGGCCCGGTCCACATCACCGCCGAGCAGATCCAGGAGCACAGCGAACAGCCCGTCACCGGCCCCTGGGCGCCCGCCGAGACCCGGTGCGCCCTGCTGCTGGCCACGGTCGTCGCCCTGTGGTGCAGCGAGCCGCTGCACCGGGTGCCGCCCGCCGTCGTCGCCCTCATCGGCGCGGTCGTCGCGGCGTCCCCCGCGCTGGGGACCGTACGGCTCAAGGACGCGCTGAAGACCGTGCCCTGGTCGCTGCTGCTGTTCATGGCCGCGACGATGGCGATGGGGCTGGCGCTCGCCGACTCCGGAGCCGCGAAATGGCTGGTGGGCGGGGTGCCGCTGGATCTGCCGCCGTGGGTGTTCCTGGCCGTCGTCGTCGGTGTGTCCACGGCCGCGCATCTGGTCCTCCAGTCGCGCTCGGCGAGATCGTCGGTGCTCGTCCCGCTGGTCGTCGCGGCTGCCGCAGGCGCCGGGGTGAACCCGGTCGCCGCCGCCCTCGCCTCCACCGCCGCGGCGGGCTTCTGCCACACCCTGCCCGCCTCCGCGAAACCGGTCACCCTGTTCGCCGAGATCCCCGGCGTACCCACCTACGGCCCCCGCGACCTGCTGCGGATGTCCGCTGTCCTCGCGCCGCTGACCGCCGCGCTCGTCCTGCTCTTCGCCGTCGCCGTCTGGCCACTGCTCGGCGTACCCGTCCGCTGACGCCCCACCCTCACCCGTATCGGAGTACGCATATGCTGACCCGTTTCGCCGTCGCCCCCAGCGGCTTCAAGGAGTCCCTGTCCGCACGGTCCGCCGCCGAGGCCATCGCCGCGGGGGTACGCCGGGTCGTCCCGGACGCCGAGATCGATCTGATCCCCCTGGTGGACGGCGGCGAGGGCACCGCGCACGCGCTGGCGGCCTCGACGGGCGGCCGGCTGGTCGACCTGCGCGCCACCGGGCCCGTCGGCGAGCGGATCGGCACCCACTTCGCCCTGCTCGGCGGCGGGGAGGCGACCGCCGTGGTGGAGATGGCGGCCGTCGCCGGGCTGTCCCTGGTGCCGCGCGGCCTGCGCGACCCGGGGGCCACCACCACGTACGGCGTCGGCGAACTGATCCGGGCCGCGCTCGACACCGGGGTCCGCCGGATCCTCGTCGGCTGCGGTGACTCCGGCACATCGGACGGCGGGGCGGGCGCGCTCCAGGCGCTGGGCGCCCGGCTGCTCGACGCGGACGGCCGGGAACTGCCCCACGGCGGCCGGGAACTGCCCCGGCTGCACCGCATCGACACCTCCGGCCTCGACCCTCGGCTCGCCCGCACCGAGATCAGGGTCGCCTGCAACCCCTTCAATGTGCTGTGCGGCGAGCGCGGTGTCGCCCGGGTCTTCGGCCCCCAGAAGGGCGCGACACCCGCACAGGTCGAGCAGCTCGCGGGCGCTCTGGAGCACTGGGCACGCCTCCTCACCCGCGATCTGCGGGTGAGCGCCGATCTGCGCTCGGGCCCCGGTACGGGTGCCTCCGGCGGGCTCGGCGCGGGGCTCGCCGCGCTCGGCGCGCGGCTGCTGCCCCGGTTCGACGTCCTCCTCGACCAGCTCGATCTGGACGCCCGCCTCGCCCGCGCCGATCTCGTCCTGACCGCCGAGGGCGCGCTCGACCACCAGACCCCGCGCGGCAAGGTGCCCGCCGAGGTGGCCAGGCGTGCCAAGCTCGCCGGGCGTCCGGTGCTCGCCCTCGCGGGCACGATCGGCGAGGGCGCGCACCGGGTGCGGTCGATCGGGGTGGACGCCTACAGCGCGATCCTGCCCGCGCCGGTGACCCTGCCCGAGGCGCTCAGCCGGGGCGGTGAGTTCCTCACCGACGCCACCGAGCGCGCCCTGCGGATGATCCTGATCGGGACCCGGCTGCCGGCTCACGCCGGGCGTCAGACGGAGGCGGTGGTGTCCGGGACGCAGCGGCCGTCCTCGGTGCGGTAGTTCCACCGCGCGCCGTCGGCGACCAGTTCCCTCACCGCGCGGACGAAACGCTCCACATGCTCGTCGGGAGTGCCCGCGCCGAAGCTGACCCGGATCGCGTTCAGCGAAGTCTCCCCCGGCTCGGCCTCCGGCGCGCCGCACTCGCCCTGCGCGCCCAGGCTCTGGGATTCACCGCCCAGCAGCGTGCGGACCAGCGGGTGGGCACAGAACAGTCCGTCCCGTACGCCGATGCCGTACTCGGCGGAGAGCGCCGCCGCGAAGTGCGAGCTGTTCCACCCCGCCACCACGAAGGAGATCACCCCGACCCGGGGCGCGTCGTCCCCGAACAGCGACAGCACCCGCACCTCGGGGACCTCGGCGAGACCCTCGCGGACCCGGGTGACGAGCCGCTGTTCCCGGGCGGCCAGCGCGTCGAACCCGGCGTCCGTCAGCGCCTTGCAGGCGGCGGCGATCGCGTACACGCCGATGACATTGGGCGAGCCCGCCTCATGGCGGGCCGCGGTGGTGTGCCACGCGACGTCCACCCCGCCGTCGGCCCGCCGGGCCACCTTCCGCGACGCGCCGCCACCGGCCAGATACGGCTCCGCCTCCCGCAGCCAGTCCGCCCGGCCCGCGAGCACGCCCGCGCCGAACGGCGCGTACAGCTTGTGCCCGGAGAACGCCACCCAGTCGACGTCCAACTCCCGTACGGAGACGGGGTGGTGCGGTGCGAGCTGCGCGGCGTCGAGCACGATCCTGGCGCTATGGGCGTGCGCGGCGGCGGCGAGTTCCCGTACCGGCCACAGCTCTCCGGTCACATTCGACGCGCCGGTCACACAGACCAGCGCCGGACCGCGCCGGTCCCGGCCCCCGAGGGCGCGCTCCAGCGTGGCGACGGCCTCGGCGGGCGTCCGGGGCGCGTCGAGATACGTCACCCGGGCGTCGCGCCACGGCAGCAGCGAGGCATGGTGCTCGGTCTCGAAGACGAAGACCTCACAGCCGGCCGGGAGCACGGACGCGAGCAGATTGAGGGAGTCGGTGGTGGAGCGGGTGAAGACGACCTGGTCGTCCGCACGGCAGTCGAGGAACTCGGTGACCGTCCGCCGGCTGTTCTCGAACAGATCCGTGGAGAGCTGGGAGAGATATCCGGCGCCCCGGTGGACGCTGCCGTAGTACGGGGCGTACGCGGCCACATCGTCCCAGACGCTCTGCAGGGCGGGGGCGCTGGCCGCGTAGTCGAGGGCGGCGTAGGTGACCTCTCCGCCGGTGACGAGCGGGACGGTGACATCGCGGCCGAGTACGGGCAGGGGGGTGTCGCAGGCGGTGGAGGTGGTGGCGACGGCGGTGTTCGGGCGTGCGGACATAACGGAATCTCCCGGCGGGACAAGGCGGAATGGCTTCATGGGCCTCCAGGTGCGCCACGACGCCGCGCTCGACGGGCGGCGGTGATCGCGTGGAGGGGGGTGCTGAAGAAGGGGCGTAGGCCCTATCGCATTCGCTTGCTCACGAGACTGCTCCCTTGAGGACCAGGACCCCAGGGTGTGCAGGGGTCCGCGCTTGCCACGGGCCTCGCTGCCCACGGCCTGGTCTTCACCCGGGGCACCCCGCCACGGACGGAGGGTTGCCGGACAGCGGGCCGGGGCCGTAGTCGCTGTCACTCATGACCTGCGCCGACGCTATGCCACCCGGCCGCGTCCCCGCAACTCCGTCCCTGCCGGACAGCCCGCGCTTCCTGCCCGGGGGGGGCGAGCGTTTCGTTCACGGGCGCGGCCCGGTTACCGGGGCTCCGCCCCGGACCGCCCC
>NZ_JBSGUP010000206.1:7814-12136 GCF_053607985.1 Streptomyces sp. NPDC055078 | reverse complement strand
CGAGCCCCCTCCCGATGACCCTGCGCGTCGCCGTCGCGGGCACTCCCCAGCGGGGCCCCGGGTACGCGGGCGACGCCGCCGCGGCCGGGTTCGCCCTCACCGACGACGACCGTGCGGCGGCCAAGGAGGGGCGCGTCGATGACGACGACCGACACGAGACCCTCTTCACCGTCGTCGCCGTCTCCGGCATCGGCATGGGCTCCGCCCTGCTGCTCGGCCTGGCCCTCTGGACCCTCCTCACCCGCCGCCCCCCGGGCCGTCACGCCTCTTCCTGACGCCTCTTCCTGAGGTTGCCCGCCCGGCGCGTACGGGACCCGGTGGCCGAGGTGACGTCGGCGGACGGCGAGTGCGAGCGGTGAAGCGCCCCTGACCGGCCTTGGGGTCGGCTGACGGGCAGCCGTCCGGCCGGTCAGGGGCTCATCACGCACGTGGTGCCGGGTCACGGGTTACGGGTTACGGGTTACGGGTTACGGGTCACGGTGCCTCAGGGGGTACAGACGACGCCCTGGCACTGGGCGACCTGGGAGTTGCCGCTGGCCAGGTTCCCGCCGCCGTCGGTGTTGCCCGGGTCGGCGAGGATGCCCCAGCTTCCGTTGTTGCGGGAGGTGTTGGCCCGGACGGTGTGAACGGCCTTCGAGACGAAGATGCCGCTGCCCTGGTTGGCGTTGGTGGTGTTGCTGATGAGCTGGTTGCCGGTCCCGGAGGCCGCGAGCCCGTCGACGTAGATGCCCCGTGAGCCGTTGCGGTTGGCCTGGTTGAGTTCCACGACGTTGTTCGGCGACTGCGCCAGGCTGATCCCGTCCCCGGTGGTGTCGCTCGCGTTGTTGGACTTGATCACGTTGCTGCCGGAGAGGAACAGCTCGATGCCACCGGTGTTGCCGCTGACGTTGTTGCCGGTGATCGTGCTGCCGCTGGACGAATCCAGGGAGATTCCGCTGTCGCCGCTGCCCTGGAGCGTATTGGACAGGATGCGGTTGCCGGTGGAGCCGGAGACCGTCAGTCCGGCATCCGCGCTCTGGGTGGATGTGTTGCTCTGGACGAGGTTGTCGTTCGAGCTGAGCCGCAGGACGATCGCGCCGTCGCTGCTGACGCCGACGCTGTTGGTCAGCAGGGTGTTGCGGCTGGCGCCTTCCAGGATCAGTCCGGCGTCTCCGCTGCCGGTGATCTGATTGCCTTCGAGGAGGTTGTCGGCGGAGTTCTGAACGAATATGCCCCCGGACTTGTTGGTGGCCATCGTGTTGCCGAGGACGACGTTGTTGCTCGACCCGCCGGTTAACGAGACGCCTCTTTGGACCTGCAAGGATATGGTGTTGTTGCGTATGCGGTTGTTGTTGTCCGCGTCGTTGAGTTGGACACCGACGAGTTCGTTGTTCTGGATGGTGAGCTTTTCGACGATGTTGCCCAATGTGCCAGGGTTGAGCGCTACTCCGTAGTCGAATTGCTCCACACGGGCGGGGGTGCTGATGCCGTTGGTGACGGTGACGTTGTCGAACCCGTTGTTGCGGATTCCGGCGCCCAGGCCGACGCCGTCGACAAGGTGTCCGTTGAGGTCGATGGTGATGCCGTTGGCGCCGACGACGAGACCGTCACCGGGGCAGTTGAGCAGGTCATTGTCGAGAACGACGCTGGTCGTGACGGTCTGGCCGCAGGTGAGGATCGCGGCGTGTGCCGCCTGCGGGGGCATCGCCACACTGATGAGTGCGGTGGCCCCCACCGCTGCGAGCCCTGAAGACAACGTCCTGGAACGGCGGATCATGCAGACACTCCTTCTGCCAATGCGCTACGGACAGCCTCGCGGGCCACGCACCGGCCGTTGAGGATTACGACGAGGCGGACAGCCCGCCACCCGCACAGCGTCAAGCGAAAGCGCGCCAAAGGAAATGCGGCGGCAGTTAATGGCCTGCAAGGGGCGAAGGTTGACTGAATCGTTCATTCGTCGAGTGGCTGTCGCACTCACTCGCTGAAACGTTTCTTTTCGGCTTTGTCGTGGGCAGAACCGCTGATGGGGGGCAATGTTGACGCATGCCTGGGGAATCCGGTGCAAGCCCACATGGCCTGCCCATTCAAGGGCCATTCCAGGTTCTTTCGCACATCATCGAGCCGGGTGTCCGGGTGTCCGGGTGCCCGGGTGTCCGGGTGTCCGCGTGTCTGGGTGTCTGGGTGTCCGGGTGGGCGCCGACGGGGGTGACCCGTGGCCGTGCCCGCGCTTTGACGGCCGGGCGCCCTGGCTCATTGGCCCTGGCTCATTGGCCGTGGCTGTGGCCGTTTGGCGTGGCGCGGTCAGGGAGCCCCGATCGCCAGCCGCACCCCCGGCCGCACTCCCCATTCCGCCATCGCCCCCGCCCGGGACTCCAGCACATGGCGGGCCCGGAATCGGGGGCGGCCGAGGCGGCCCGGACGCAGCGTGTGGAGGTCGAGGACGGTGAGGTCGCGGTCCAGATAGGCGACGTCGATGGCGAAGCGCATCCGGAAGGTGTGCACTCCGCTGCACGGCGTCAGCAGCATCGCGCCATCGAAGCCGTCGCGGCCCAGCAGCCCGCGCTGCCGCGTCCGGCGGCTCGCCGCGATCTCGACGGGCACGGGCTCACCGATGCCCGGGAGCCGCAACACATCCGTACCGTCACGCCATTGGCGTCCGCGCCCCGTATGACCCATACGAGGAGACGGTAGCGCCCGCCCGCCGCCGGGGCACGGGCCCCCGGCCCCCGGGTCCGACCGCACCAGGGCCCCGTGCCCCACCGCTCCCAGCCCTCACCGGGCCCCTGCCCACAGGCCACGGGCCGTTACGCGTCCGGCCGCCAGTCGAACGGGAAGTGCTTGCTCGACCCGCCCCGGTACTCGCGGGAGAAGTCAAAGCCTTCGGCGTGGTCCGCGCTGACCACACCCCAGGTCGCCACCTGGCCGGGCCCCACCTCCGCCCCGGGGGCGTTGATCAACTGCACCCGGCGGTCGGGGTCCGAGGTGGGACCGGTCAGCGCCGTGGCGCCCACGCTCACCTTGTCGGACACGGTCGCGTGCCAGTACGCGAGATCCGGCGCGGCATCGAAGCGGATCGGGGCGTACTGCACGCTGCGCACTTCGCTGATCAGTGATCCGAACTTGCCCGGCCATCCCCCGGTGTTGCCGCGGAAGATTTCCTCCAGGGCGTCCCGCTGTGCGGGCGTTCCCTTCGCGTCTATGTAGAACATGGCGGTCATCGTGGCGTCAGGGTCGTTCACCCACATGTTCCCGGCGAACTCGCCGAGCGCCACGACGCCCAGGCCGTCCAGGCGCACATCGCCGAAGTGCCCTTCGTGGATCTGCCATACGAGCGTGAACATACAGGCGCCGTTCGTCGGAGCCTGCGCGAAGGTGCAAGGACAGGGTGTCGAGCAACTGCATACGTCGAACCACTCGCCCTTGAGGTGCCAGTTCTCCTCGCTCATCACCACTCCTCTCCCTCATACCCTGGTGGGGTATGAATCTGACGAGAGGTTAGCTCACCGCCCACGACTGGGTCAAATACCCCTGGGAGGTATCTAGATGGTTTGCGGCGGCGACAATCCGGGTGCCGGGCAAGGCAGTTGGGGCAGCCGTTCCCCGTCAGTGCGGTCGACCGGGAGCAGCGCCGGGGTGGAACGGCCGTTCCGGTCGCACTGGCGCGAGGCGGGAGAACGGCGGGGGCACGCGCCGGACCGCGCCGTACGGCCGGCCAAGCGGTGCGGCCGTGAGACCGAGATCGCCGGAAGCCTGCCGGAGGGCTTCCGGGCGCCCCGCCGACGCCCTTCGGCGACTTCTACAGACCATCCAGTCGTCTGGCGACCGTGTCGAGTGTCGGCCAAGGAGGACCCTCGCGCAGCGAGCGCAGGAACTCCTCTCCGAATCGCCTCCCGTTCGGAAGCTGGTCGCCGCGTTCCCAACGCCAGGCTGCGACCATCGCGAGAACGAGCTGCCGACACTCGTCCAGCAGTCCTTGGTCCACGTTCGGATAGTGCTCGCAGACCGCCTCGGAGACATGGGCGAGATCGAACTCGACGGGTCCACGGCAGCACGTCTCAAGGTCGATGAACAACGGGCCGTTCTCCGTGCCGAGCACATTGCCTGGATGCGGCTCGCCGTGGAGCAACTGCTCCACGGCGCCGCGGTCCTCGATCGCCCGCCGCAGGCTTCCCAGTCTGCCGCTGAGGAACGCGCGGTCCGCGTCGGCGAGCGCTGGCGAGAGATCCGGGTCGGCAACGACGTCTTCCGCCTCCGCGATGCGATCCGTGAACCGCGGGCTCGGCACGTCAACCTTGCGCATGCCGGCGTGCAGCCGCTCCAGCGCCTTGGCGTAGTCGACTGGG
>NZ_JBSGUP010000206.1:0-7804 GCF_053607985.1 Streptomyces sp. NPDC055078 | reverse complement strand
GTGCGAGGTGTCACGCGTTCGTAGTAGGTCCACAGCGTCACTGTGAAGCCGTCTCGCGTGTACACGAGTGGGTCCACCCGAGGTTCCAAGAGGCCCGCCGGGCATCCGGCCCGGGCGAACAGTTGAGCGAACTCGACTTCGAACTGTGCGGCCCCATGCCCCGCAGGGGCGACCCGGGCAAGGACGTCGCACGGCGTCAGCCGCAGCGCCAGCCTGTTCGAGTTGTGGAGAACGATTGCGTCGTCGGCCGGCAGGTCGAGCGATGCGGCGACCGAAGTCGCAGCCGCGATCGCGCGCGTGATGCCGGTCATCTCCACCCTCGAATCCTGGCATGGATGAACGAGGGCGGTGCCGACTATCGAGGCTCGGCACCCGCCTCGCCCCGCACCACTCAAACTGCGATGAGCATGCTCAACCTTCACCGCGACAGATCAGTGGAGGCCGTGGCCGCGCCGGCGGCCGTCGCGGAGGATCTTGGTCCGGCCGGGTGGCCCGTCTCTCAGCGCGCCACGAGCACGACCCATACGGGCCCGTCCGCGACGTTCAGCGGATCGCCGTCGCGGGTGGTGAACGTCGTCCCGTCCCGTGCCGATGCGCGCTTCCACTCGCCCGGGTGGGCCCGTCCGCCGCGCAGTACCTCGGCACTGCCGGAGCCCACGGTCACGGTCAGCGGGGAGTTGCTGCCCGTGAAGTCCTGGAACCGGGACTCCTTGATCTCCACCCGCTGGAGTACGACGGTCGCCGCAGTCACCGCCGTGCCGTCCGGCTCGGCCGCCCGGCGGCCGTCCAGCGCGATCTGCCAGCGGCCCTGATCCGCGGACCAGGTGAAGGTGAACCGGGCGCCGGGGAAGCGCACGGTTCGTTCGGCCACCGGCTCACCGCCGCCCGGCGGTGGGCCCGTACGGAATCCGGCCCGCTCCAGGGCCTTCGCCCCGGCCGTCCGGTCCTGCACCCGGGGCAGCCGTGCGTACAGGTTGTGCGGAGCCGCCCGTTCCGGGTCACGGACGAAGGCGCCCGCCGGGGCGTCACCTGGGGTCACCGCCCGCAGCGGAGCCGCGTCGATCAGCGGCAGCAGCCTGGACTGGGCGCCGGAGAACACCAGCGTCGGCTCCGGGAACTGCGCCAGCAGCTCAAGGTCGGACTCCCGGGCGCTGCGTACCGGCCCCACGGAGTCCGGGAGAGCGGTGGCGTACAGAGCCATCAGCCTGCTCAGCCCCGCCTCGACCTGCTCCGCGTACACCACGTCCGCCGCGTTCAGCCCGGTCTGCGGACGGGCCCCCGGAGCGTTGTCGATCTTCACAGCGAGCATCGGTCCCGACGGCGGAGTGGACGACTCCGCGGGCGGGGGCTCCGAGCCGCCGTCGTCGCACGCGCCCGCCAGCGTGGCGAGCACCACCGCGAGGGCGGCACCCAGCGCGGCACGCCGAGTCCGAGCCGGTCGTCGCATCTGTCTGTACCCCCGGAGACGAGCGTGGGTTTCACGGCATGTCCGCGAGGACGGTCCGACCCGCGGGGTGTTCCTCAGGGTCGGCCGACGCACGCGGCGGGCAGCCGTGACCCGTGAGCCCCGGATACCGCACACGTCTTACCACGGGGTTCGGTCGACGGGCCGGACGCGGGGCCGTGTGGTGTCCACCGGAGCCGGCCGCGGTCGCCCGCGCGGGCCGGGGCGCCGGCGCGGTGGTTCGTGCGGTGGATCGGCGCGGTGGATCGGCGCGGTGTGCAGGCAGGCGGGTGAGCCATGCCACACGTATCGCTTGTCCTTGCCCCGGGGGGAAGGGCCATAGTGTCTCCGTAGTGATCATATGAGCGGGCGGTGTGCGCCCGCCGACCCGGCAGGACGCCGAGGGGGCGAGCCACCGCGGCCCGCGTCATTCTCGATCGGCGAACGCGCCGGGGGGCAGGGTCGTTCATGGTGGTGCGTACTCCCGAGAAGACCGAGTTGCCCGCGCGGCTCTGGTCCCGGGATTTCACCCTTCTTTTCGCGGCCAGGACGGTGTCCGTCCTCGGCGATCAGATGCTCATTCCGACCGCGGTCACCGTGGCCGTGCTCCAGGCGGGATACGGCGTCAGCGGCGTGGGCTACGCACTCGCCGCGCACACCGCGCCGTTGGCCCTCTTCGTCATCTTCGGCGGTGTCATCGCCGACCGGTTCACGCCGGTACGGGTGATGATCGTCGCGGATATCGCCCGGCTGCTCCTCCAGGGCGTGTTCGCGTTCTCCTTCGCCGTCAGCACGCCTGACCTCTGGCTGATCGTCACGCTGCTCGCGCTGGGCGGGGTCGGCACAGCCGTCTTCCAGCCGGGTTACGCGAGCGTCATCCCGCGGACCGCCCGCGATGTCCAGAAGGCCAACGCGGTGATCCGCGTCGCGGAGTCGCTGATGACCGTGGCGGGACCCGCCATCGCCGGGCTGCTCCTCGTCTTCTCCTCCGTTTCCACCGTCCTGGCGATCGACGCCGCGACGTTCGGAGTCAGCGCTGCCTGCCTGCTCGCTCTGCGGCTGAAGATGTCCCGTTCGACGGTGCCGACCTCCCTTCGCCGCGACCTCGTCCAGGGATGGCGGGAGTTCTCCTCCCGCACCTGGCTCTGGGGAGTCATCGTGATCTTCATGCTCTACCAGGTGACCGTGAACGGCCCGTTCCTCACCCTCGGCCAGAGCCTGATCACCATCGAACACGGCGAAGGCGCCCTCGGGTTCGTCATGGCGATGTTCGGCCTCGGCAGTGTACTGGGCGGGCTGGCCGCCGCGCGCTTCAGACCGCGCCATCCCCTGCGGATCGGTGCCATCGCCCTGACCAGCACACTGTTCGGCCTGCTCGTGGTGGCCCTGGAACTGTCCCCGCCCCTGATCGCGGCCGGATTCGCCCTATGGGGCGTGGGCGGGGCGTTCTGGCTGGTCATGTTCCACTCAAGCGTGCAGACGAAGATCCCACCCGATGTACTCGGCCGGGTGCACGCCTACGACGTCGCGGGATCCCTCGTCATGCGACCCGTGGGACAGATGGCGGCCGGACCGGCCGCCCTGTGGATCGGCGCCATACCCGTACTGTTCTTCTCCTCCGCGATGCTCCTGGTCACGGTCGCACTCCTGCTCGCCGTCCCGGCGATCCGCAACCTGCGCAGAACCGGCTGAACCGCACCCGGCCCGCCCCGGCCCCGGCCGCGCGACGACGGGTGCCGGTGGCGTGCGGCGTCGCCGGCGCGGGCGTACCCGCCTCGACGCTAGCCTCTGGGCCGTGTACGTCACGCTGATCGCCGTCGCCGCGCTGTGGGGCGCGGCCACGGGGGCGCTCGTCCCCCGGGCCGCGTACCGGCTCGCCGTCGAGCCGGAGGAGAACTGGCGGGACGCCTGCCCGGCGGGGCACCCCTACGGCGGGGGAGCGCGCGGCTGGCTGGGCGGCGCCCGGTGCGGGGCGTGTACCAGGGAGCGCCGCGTCCCGGCGGCGGGGGAGGGGCCCGCCCGTACCCCGGCGGCGGAGGAGGGGCCCGTGCGTACCCCGCCGGGGGAGGAGCCCACCCGCACCTCGGCGGCAGAGGAGGGGGCCGTCCCTACCCCGGCGGGGGAAGGCGCCACCCGCGCCCCGGTCGCCGTCCCGCTGGTCACCGCCCTGGTCTGCGCCGCGCTCGCCGCCGCCACCGGCCCGCGCCCCGAACTGGCGGTGTGGCTGCTGCTCACCCCCGTCGGCGTCCTGCTCGCCGAGGTCGACCGCCGGGTCCACCGGCTCCCCGACCGGCTCACCCTGCCGCTCGCGTGCGCGGCGGCCGTACTCCTCGGCGCGGCGGCGGCGCTGCCCGGGGCCGCGGGCTCCTGGACGACGGCGCTCGCCGGGGGACTCGCCCTCGGCGCCGCGTACTTCCTGCTCTTCGTGATCCATCCGAACGGGATGGGCTTCGGCGATGTCAAACTCGCCCTCGCCCTCGGCGTGGCCCTGGGCTGGTACGGCTGGGGCGTGCTCCTCGCAGGAGCCTTCGCCGGGTTTCTGTTCGGTTCGCTGTACGGGTTCGGTCTGATGGCCGTGGGCCGGGCGAACCGCAAGACCGCGATCCCGTTCGGCCCGTTCATGATCGTCGGTGCCTTCGCCGGGCTGGTGCTGGGGGCACTCACCGTGGCGGGCGGGACAGCGCCGTAGAAGTGGTGTCCCTCTGTCAGGAGGACACACCGGGCGGCCGGGCACCGACAGCACCCCGGCGACGGTGACGGTGACGGCACACCGGGTGCGGCCCGGGGACACGCCCTTGGCTGAGGAAGCCGGATGAGCCTCCCCGTCTAGCATCCGGACCTATGCGGACATTTTCTGACAACTCGGCGGCACGGGATCGTCTGCCGCACACCCTCGTCCCGGTGACCGTGCCCGCGCCGGACCAGGAGCAGGAGCAAGGGCAAGGGCAGGGGCACGAGCCGGAGCAGGGGCAGGCGCATGGGCACGAGCAGGGGCAGGCCCAGACGCAGGACTCCGGGAATCGCTTCGCCGCCCGCGTCCCCGCCGCCCTGCTCCCCTGGAGCTGGGCCGCGGTGTTCTGCGCGCTGTACGCCACCGTCGCCGTACGCCGCCACGCACTGCTGCGCACCACCGGCTACGACCTCGGCATCTTCGAGCAGGCAGTCCGCGCCTACTCCCAACTGCGCGCCCCGGTCGTCCCCTTGCGCGGCGACGGCTTCAACCTCCTCGGCGACCACTTCCACCCCGCGCTCGCCGTCCTCGCCCCCCTCTACCGGCTGTGGCCGTCCCCGGTCTGTCTGCTCGTCGCCCAGTCCGCGCTGCTCGCCCTCGGCGCCGTCCCCCTCGTCCGCTGGGCGCTCAGCGCCCTCGGGCGGCGTGCCGCGCACGCCGTCGCCCTCTGCTACGGACTGAGCTGGGGCATCGCATCGGCCGCCGCGTTCGACTTCCACGAGGTCGCGCTCGCCGTGCCGCTGATCTCCTGCGCCGTGGTGGCGCTCGGACAGCGCCGCTGGCGTGCGGCCGCCCTATGGGCCGCGCCGCTCGTCCTCGTCAAGGAGGACCTGGGGCTCACCCTCGCCGCCGTCGGGTGCCTCATCGCGTGGAAGGGGCCGCGCCGCCTCGGCGTCCTCACCGCCGCGGCGGGCCTGCTCGCATCGGCGATCGAGATCAAGCTGCTGCTGCCCGCGTTCAACCCGGCCGGCGGATACGCGCACGGCGGCAACCTCGGGGACGGCACCCACACCTCCCTGCTGACCACCGTCGCCTTCGCCCCGCTCGACGCGCTGCGGCCCGATATCAAGGCCATGACCCTGATCCTGGTCTTCGCCCCCTCCGCGCTGCTCGCCCTGCGCTCCCCGCTCGCGCTGCTCGCCGTGCCCACGCTCGGCTGGCGGATGCTGTCGCAGAACGGCTTCCACTGGGGCACGTCCTTCCACTACAGCGCCGTACTGATGCCCATCGTCTGCGCCGCCCTCATCGACGCGCTCCGGGGCTGGCGCACGACCGCCGACCGGCAGTCCGGCGCCCGCCAGATCCGGGCCTCCCTCGCCACCGCCCTCGCCGTCACCGCCGTCATGCTGCCGTCGTTCCCGCTCGCCCAACTGGCCCAGCGCGCCACCTGGCGGACCACCTCCCATGTCGAGGCGGCCCGTGCGATCCTCGCGAAGATCCCCGACGGGGCGAGCGTCGCCGCGTCCAACCGGCTGGTCCCCCAGCTCACTTCGCGCTGCGACGTCGTCCTCTTCCCGGCCTTCCCGGTCGACGCCCGGCTCTACGAGTACGACCGGAGGCGGCTGCCGCGCCCCACGGCCGAGTGGATCGTCCACGACAGCCGTGCTCCCGAGGCATGGCCGTACCGTACGGGCCACTGGCCCTATCCCCCCGAGCAGCAGTCCGCCGAACTCGCCGCCGCACAGCGGTCGTACGGCTATGAACGCGTCGCCGCCCGCGACGGCGTCACCCTGCTGCGCCGCACCCGCTGACCCGGACTGATCCAACTGATCCATCGGAATCGCCACAACACGCTCTAGGCGTGCGGCCCCACCGTCACCTTCCCCACCGTCAGCTCCGCCCGCCCTTCCAGCACCTCGGCGACCCGGTCCGCCTGCTCGCCCAGCTCACGCAGGTTCGCGGGCCGCTCCAGCGCGTCCCCGATGGGCTCCACCGTCACCGCGATCCGCTTCCCGGACCGCTTCTGGTGCCAGATGCCCGCGACGACGCCGTCGACGAGGACGACGGGACGGTTCCCGGCCTGCCCGCGCGACAGCGCGCGCCGGTACGCGTCCCCGGGGAAGAGCAGCTCGCGCGGCTGGGAGGCGATGGTGTACGCGTCGAAGTACGGCAGCAGCCGGACGCCCCGGGGCGCGGCGTCCGGGAACGCTCCGTCGCCCGCCGTCACCCACGCCCGCCCGCCCTCGTATGCGACCTCGTCGATCAGCCCCCCTTCCGCCAGCGACGCGAACAGTCCGCCCGCCCACCCCTTCGGCGCGGCCAGCCAGGTGGCGAAGTGCCCCGAGGTGGCCGGGCCGTACGCCGACAGATACCGCTGTACGAGGCCGGCCAGTGCGGCGGGCCCGCCCATAGGGGCGACGCCAGGGTTGGTGTACGCCACCCTGCGGCCCTTGTCGGGGGCGAAGGCCAGTACTCCCCGGTGTGCGGCGAGGTGGGTCACCTGACGCCAGCGAGGCCACTTGTCCTGGAACGCCTCCATCACCCGGTCGCCCGCCCAGGAACCGGTGCGCTCGACGATCGCCGCCGTCAGCTCGTCGACGGTGAGTGCCTCCTGCTCGAGCGCTTCGCCGATGGCCGCGATCACCTGCTCGGTCTGCCCGGCCGTCATCCGTACCGCCGCCGGCATCGGGTTCGCACCGGACGGGACCGCGGAGAGCGCCCCCGTCCACAGCGGCAGATCCTCCCGCGCCAGGAGATGAACGGTGCCGCGCGGGCCGTACGTCTTCACCAGCGACCGGTCCGTCCACAGCGCCTCGCGCACCCCCGCCCGGGTCGCCCCGCCCGCCAGCCGCAGCGCGATCGACAGCTCGGCGGCGGAGAGCACCTGGGCGTGCGCCGCGAGCATGGCCCCCGTGATGGTCGTGATGCCCGCGGGGGTCGCGGGGGCGGGGGAGCGCAGGCCCTGGCGCTCCAGGGTGCGGGCATTGGACTGGGCCCAGGTCACTTCGCGCGTCGTCATGGAACGACCCTAGGAGGCATCTAGGTCAAGGACTGTCCTCGTTCCCGGCCCGTCCTGTCGTGATCCTGTCCAAAAATGGTGTACTGGCGAAACGGTAGGTGTCCTGGACATCGAAGGAGTCGCCGTGGCGAAGGTCAAACCCGTCTACCACTGTGGTCTGGACGCCGCGGTGGACGTCGTCGGCGGTAAGTGGAAGCCGCTCATTCTGTGGGTGCTGAACGAGGACACGCACCGATTCGGGGAGCTGAAGCGCCAGATCTCCGGTGTCAGCGAGAAGATGCTGATCCAGCAGCTCCGCGAACTGGAGGCGGACGGCATCGTCCACCGCGAGGTGTTCCGGGAGGTCCCGCCGCGCGTGGAGTACTCGCTCACGGAGCTGGGACAGCGGCTGAACACCGCCCTGCTGCCGCTGGGCGACTGGGGCCAGACCTTTATGCAGGAGATCATTGCCCACAAGACCAGGGACTCGGCCGCCTGAGCCGACGCGTCCCGAAGGGGTGCGCGGACCACCGGACCGCGCCCCGGGCCCGGCCCCGGGGCGTCAACACGGCGTTCCGGGCGGGGTCCCTCGTGGGGATTACCCCGGGGGGTGACACGCCCGGCGGCACACGGGTCCGGGAAACGGCGCGACCGGGCCGGAAACGCCGCAGGCACCGGGCCCACCCTGCCC
>NZ_JBSGUP010000205.1:0-12151 GCF_053607985.1 Streptomyces sp. NPDC055078 | reverse complement strand
CCCTGGGGCTGAGGACCGGGTGCGGGTACGAGACCGGGCCGCCCAGGTGCCTCAGGGGAGCCGGGGCGCGGGGATCGTGGCCGCCCCCGACTCGTACAGCGCGTGCGCGGCCCGCAGCACCAGGGCGTCCGCGTGGCGCGCGCCGATCAACTGGACCCCGATCGGCAGGCCGTCGCCGTCCACCCCGCACGGCACCGTCGCCGCCGGCTGCTGCGTCAGGTTGAAGGGATACGTGAACGGCGTCCACCCCGTCCAGTGCCGGAGCCCCGACCGCGCCGGGACCTCCACCCCCGCCTCGAACGCGGTGATCGGCAGCGTCGGGGTGACCAGCAGGTCGTACGAGGTGTGGAAGCGGCCCATGCGCCGCCCCAGCTCCATCCGGGTGTCCACCGCCGCCAGATACTCCAGGGCGCTCAGCCGCGCGCCCTGCGCCGCGATCCGGCGCAGCCCGGGGTCGAGTGCCTGCCGCTGTGGCGGCCCCAGCGGCTCCAGCAGCCGGGCGGCGCCGCTGAACCACAGGGCGTGGAAGGCTTCCACCGGGTCGGCGATGTCCGGATCGGCCTCCTCGATATAGGCGCCGAGGCCCGCCAGCGCGCTCACCGCTCCCCGTACCGCCGCCGCGACCGCCGGGCGGACCGCGACCTGGCCGCCGAACGACGGCGAGTAGCCGATCCGCAGCCCTTTCACCCCCTCCGAGAGCGTCCCGCTCACCCCCGCCGCCGGGCCCAGATGCGACCAGTCGCGCCAGTCCTCGCCGCTGATCACATCGAGGAGCAGGGCCGCGTCCGCCGCGTCCCGGGCCATCGGGCCGACATGGGCGAGCGTCCCGAAGGGGCTGGACGGATACAGCGGCACCCGCCCGTAGGTCGGTTTGAGGCCGAAGACGCCGCAGAAGGAGGCCGGGATACGGACCGACCCGCCGCCGTCCGTGCCCAGCGACAGCGCCCCCGCGCCCAGCGCCACGGCCGCCGCACTGCCTCCGCTGGAGCCGCCCGCCGTACGCGACGGGTCGTACGGATTGCCGGTCACCCCGTGCCGGGGCGAGTCGGTGACGCCCTTCCAGCCGAACTCGGGCGTCGTCGTCTTGCCGAGGAGGACCGCGCCGTGCGCCCGCAGCCTGCCGACCGACGGCGCGTCCTCGTCCCAGGTGCCCTGCGCGCGCACGGTCGCGGAGCCGCGCAGCGTGGGCCCGCCGCGCTGGAGCAGCAGGTCCTTCACCGTCACCGGCACCCCGTCCAGCAGCCCGCGCGGCTCACCGCGCCGCCAGCGCTCGGCCGACCGGCCGGCGGCGGCGAGGGCCGCCTCGGCGTCCACCCGGACGAACGCGTTGACCAGTGGCTGGACCTCCTCGATCCGGTCCAGTGCAGCCCGGGTCGCCTCGACGGGGGAGAACTCCCCGCGCCGGTAGCCGGCGAGCAGTTGGCGGGCGGTCATCCCGGCCGGCCCGGTGGGCGTCCCGGCCGGACCCGTGGGCGTCCCGGCCGGTCCGGCGGGCGGGGGCGGCGGCTCGTTCAGCGGGGCAGTCATACACGCTCATTCATCGGGGTGGTCATGCATGGGGACGTACCCACGTTTCTTGTCGACCACGTTCGGGAACGGCTTTCCGGCCTCCCACAGCTCGAACAGGTCCACGAACTGTTCCCCCAGCCGGTCGCGCCAGCCGACCGTGTCCCCGCTCATATGCGGCGAGACGATCAGCCCCGGCACGTCCCACAGGGTGCTGTCCGGCCGCAGCGGCTCCTCGCCGAAGACATCGAGGGCCGCGCCCGCGATCCACCGGTTCCGCAGCGCGCGGACGAGGTCGCCCTCGACGACCAGCGGGCCGCGCCCCACATTGACGAAGTGCGCCGACGGCTGCATCAGACCAAAGCGCCGGGCGTCGAACATGCCGCGGGTGGCATCGGTGAGCGGGGCCGCGGCCACGATCCAGTCGGCGCGGGCGAGCAGCGGATCGAGTTCGTCCGCGCCATGGACACCGGGGCGCGCGGTACGGCCCACGACCGCCACGGTGACGCCGAGCGACCGCAGCGTCCGCGCCACGGCCCGGCCGATCGGGCCCGCGCCCACCACGGCCGCCCGGGTGCCGGCCACCCGCACCCCCTCGCGATGCCGCCACCGCCGCTGCCGCTGGAGTTCCAGCGTGCCGGGGAGATCCTTCGCCAGCGCGAGCACCAGCGCGGCGACGTACTCGGCGATCGGCTCCTCGAAGATGCCCCGGGCATTGGTGACGACGGTGTCGGACGCGATCAGCTCCGGGCAGAGCAGCCGGTCCACGCCCGCGCTCGCGGTGTGCACCCAGAGCGGCCGGGGTCCTTCGCCGGGCCAGGCGTGCCGTACCGCGTCGGAGGTGAAGTCCCACACGAGCAGCACATCGGCCGTCGGGAGCAGGTCGGCGAGCGAGCCCTCGTCGGCGTGGCGGACCCGGACCCGCCCGGTCAGCCGTCCGAGGCGGGGCCGGACGTCCGGGGCTGCCGCCAGTACGAGAAGCGTTGGTTCGGGCATCGGCGCGAGCCCTTCCGTAGCCGGCTGGGAAGCGTCTGGGGGGTGCGAATCGAAGCGTCTGAGATGTGTGGATTGACCCACGCTCGCACCCGAACCTACCGTCGTCAACAACACGTATGAAGGGGGCGTGCGATGGTTGTCTCCTTTGATGTCTCCTTTCTCGGCGGGCCAGGGCCGCAGCGCGGTGTCGGTGTCGTCGCGCCCTTCGATTTCGCGCTCGATCGCGAGCTGTGGCGATGGGTCCCCGACGATGTCTCGCTGCGCCTGACCAGGACGCCCTATGTGCCGGTGGAGGTCTCGCTCGACCTCGCCCGGCTGGTCAGCGAACACGAGACGCTCCGTGAGGCGGTCCGCGCGCTCGGGGCGTCCGAGCCCGAAGTGGTCGCCTACGCGTGCACGTCGGGCTCCTTCGTCGGCGGTCTGGCCGGGGAGCGGGCCATGTGCGAGGCGATGCGGGCGGCGGGCGAGGTGCCGTCGCTCACCACGTCGGGCGCGCTCGTCGAAGCGCTCGCCGAGCTGGGCGCCGCGCGGATCGCCCTGGTCACGCCCTATACGGAGTCGGTGACCCGGTCTTTGGAGGAGTATCTCGCCGAGGCCGGGGCAACCGTCACGGGCCGCGCCTTCCTCGGACTGACCCGGCACATCTGGAAGGTGCCGTACCGCTCCGTGGTCGACATGGCGCGGCAAGCGGTGGTGGGCGCGGCCGACGCGCTCTTCATCAGCTGTACGAATCTGCCCACCTACGACGCGATACCCCAGCTGGAGGCCGAACTGCGGATGCCGGTGCTCTCCGCGAACCAGGTCACCATGTGGGCCGCGCTCCGCCGGATCGGCGTCCACGCCGTCGGCCCCTACCAGGGGCTCCTGCTCCGCCAGGAGGCGCTTGGACCGAGGCACGGCGTGGTACCCGATGTGCCAGAGGTGGTGCCCGAGATGCCCGATGATCAGGAAGGCTGGACATGACCACGGTCGGACTTCTCTACCCCGGACACTCCGCCGAGGACGACTTCCCCCGGCTGGAGGTCCTGCTCGACAGCGACATCCGGCTGCCCGTCTTCCACACCGACATCGGCGAGGACGCCCACCGGGTCGACGCGCTGCTGGAGATGGGTTCGGACGGGCGGCTGGCGGCGGGTGCGGCGGAACTCCGGCTGGCCGGCGCGGAGTCGCTGGTGTGGGCGTGTACCAGCGGGAGCTTCGTCTACGGCTGGGAGGGCGCCCATGAACAGATCCGCGCCCTCGCCCGGACCGCCGGACTGCCCGCGTCCAGTACGTCGTTCGCGTTCGTCCACGCGGTCCGGGCGCTCGGGGCGGGGCGCGTCGCCGTGGGGGCGACCTATCCCGCCGATGTGACGGAACACTTCACCGGCTTTCTGCGGGCGGCGGGGATCGAGGTGGTCGCGGCGCGGGCGAGCGGGATCGTCACGGCGGCGGAGGTCGGGGAGTGGGGGCCGGACCGGGTCATCGAACTCGCCCGCGCGGCGGACGATCCGGCGGCGGAGGTGCTGCTGCTGCCGGACACCGCGCTGCATACGGCGGCGTGTCTGATGGAGCTGGAGGAGGCGGTGGGGAAGCCGGTGCTCACGGCGAATCCCGTGACGGTGTGGGAGGGGCTGCGGCTCGCGGGCCGCCGCGCGTGGGCCCTCCACCTCGGCACCCTCTTCGCCAAGCCGGGCGTCTGACTCCCTACGCACCCGGGTGCGCCCAATCCGCCCGTCGGGCGCCCAGGCGACGTGCCCGGGTGCCCACCATCAGCCCGTCCGGCGGTACGCGACGAGCCCGGGTGCGCCCAATCCGCCTGTCGGGCGTCCACGCGACGTGCCCGGGTGCCCACCATCAGCCCGTCCGGCGGTACGCGACGTGCCTGGGTGCGCGCAATCAGCCCGTCCGGCGTTTGAGGACGGACCCTGGCGCCCTGGTGCCAGGAGTGGGCGGGTGCGTGAACCTGAGGTCCCTTCTTGTCCCGACAGGGACACTGGGCCGATGCCCATCCGACGTGCGCCCCCAGGGGCCAAGGGTCCGTCCTCAAACGCCGGACGGGCTGGATGTGCTCGGGTGCGCAGGGTGCAGCGCCGACGGGCTGGAATTGCCGGGTGCGGAGGGTGCAGCACCGACGGGCTGGGTGTGCCCGGGTGCGCGGGGTGCAGCGCCGATGGGCTGGATGTGTTCGGGTGCGGAGCGCTCGGGCGCAGGGGGATGCCCCGGTGCGTGGGAATAAGCGGAGAGGGCCTCCGGGTTGAGGGGTGTTGTACGTTGCCTCATGCGCAGGAGGACAGACCGAGTGGAAGACGCAATGCCTGGCGACAACGGCGCGAACCCGAACGAGTACGGCATCCGGGGCACCCCCCACGGCACCGCCCCCACCCCCCTGTCCGTACTCGACCTCGTCACCGTCGGCGAGGGCCGCACCGCCGCCCAGTCCCTGCGCACCAGCGTGCGCATCGCCCGCCTCGCCGAGTCCCGCGGCTTCGACCGGCACTGGGTCGCCGAGCACCACTCGATGCCGGGTGTCGCCTCGTCGTCCCCCGCCGTGATCCTCGCGCATCTCGCCGCGCACACCGAGCGCATCCGGCTCGGCTCCGGCGGGGTCATGCTCCCGAACCACGCCCCGCTCGTGATCGCGGAACAGTTCGGCACCCTGGAGGCCCTCGCCCCGGGCCGGATCGACCTCGGGCTCGGGCGGGCCCCCGGCACGGACGGTGCGACGGCGGCGGCGCTGCGGCGGACCGACCGGATGGGGGAGGGCGCCGAGGACTTCCCGCAGCAGCTCGCCGAGCTGACCAGGTTCCTCGACGACGACTTCCCCGACGGCCACCCGTACGCCCGTATCCACGCCGTCCCCGGCCCGGTCCAGGGCCCCGCCGCCCGCCCGCCGATCTGGCTGCTCGGTTCGTCCGGGTTCAGCGCGCGGCTCGCGGGGGTGCTGGGGCTGCCGTTCGCCTTCGCCCACCACTTCTCGGCGCGGAACACCGTCCCCGCGCTGGAGCTGTACCGGGAGACCTTCCGCCCCTCGGCGGTGCTGGCCGCCCCGTACGCCCTGATCGGCGTCGCCGCGCTCGCCGCCGACGACGAGCGCGAGGCCGCCCGCCAGGTGCTGACGGGCGCGCTCTCGATGCTGCGGCTGCGCACCGGCAGGCCCGGTCTGATCCCCTCTCCGGAGACGGCCGAGGCGTATCGGTTCGACGCCGGGGAGCGGGAGTTCGTGGACTCCTGGCTGTCGGAGATCGTCCATGGGACAGCGGGGGACGTACGGGACGGACTGGACGCGCTCGTCAAGCGCACCGGGGCCGACGAGCTGATGATCACGGCCAATGTGCACAGCGGCGAGGCGCGGCTGCGCTCGTACGAACTGATCGCCGACGCCTACGGTCTGCCTCGCCGGAACCAAAAATAGTGGCTGAACTGGTTCATCTCTGAACGTTCCATATGGCCGGTTCAATGCACGCTTAAACCGTCCTTAAACCGCTCGTCACTCAAGGTGGCGGGCGGTTAGCTATGTCACCGCAGGGCCCTGACGAGCGGTTTCTCGGCAGAATTGGTCTAGTCCTTCTTTGGTCGAGACCATTGACGCGGGGGTGGCCGGATCGCTAGTTCTTCTCCCTGTTCCTGTTCCACAGAACTGGATCCCCCCACTATCGGAGGCTGTTCGTGAGCTCCCGTAAACCCCTGATCGCGGTTCTGACGACTGCGGCAATCGCCGCGGGCGTCGCAGCCGGCTTCGTCGTGAACGGCACGGCAAACGCGACGGCGGAAGCCGCCGCGGCGCCCGCCACCGGCGGAGTGAAGATCGCGTACTACGACCAGTGGAGCGTGTACGGCAACGCCTTCTACCCCAAGCACATCGATGAACGCGGCATGGCCGGCAAGCTGGACGTGATCAACTACTCGTTCGGCAATATCCACCCCACCGACCTGACCTGCTTCCAGGCCAACAAGGCGGCGGGTGACGACAACAACCCCAACGCCGGTGACGGCGCGGGCGACTCGTACGCCGACTACCAGAAGTCGTTCTCGGCGGCGGACAGCGTCGACGGCGTCGCGGACAAATGGGACCAGCCGATCGCGGGTGTCCTCAACCAGTTCAAGAAACTGAAGGCCAAGCACCCCAAGCTGAAGATCAACATCTCGCTGGGCGGCTGGACGTACTCGAAGTACTTCCACGACGCGGCCAAGACCGACGCCAGCCGCCAGAAGCTGGTGTCGTCCTGCATCAAGCAGTGGATCGACGGCGACGTGCCCAAGGCCGACGGCTTCGGCGGCCCCGGCACCGCTGCCGGGATCATCGACGGCATCGACATCGACTGGGAGTACCCGGGCTCGAACGGCGGCCACCTCGGCAACCACTACGGCCCCGAGGACAAGGCCAACTTCACGCTCCTGCTGGCCGAGTTCCGCAAGCAGCTCGACGCCAAGGGCGCCGCGAACGGCGGCAAGAAGTACCTGCTGACGGCCGCGATGCCGGCCGGCCAGGACAAGATCAAGTACATCGAGACCGACAAGGTCGGGCAGTACCTCGACTACGCGAACATCATGACGTACGACATGCACGGCGCCTGGGACTCCAACGGCCCCGTGTACCACCAGTCGCCGCTGAACTCGCCCGCGTCCGACCCCACGGACCCGATCGCCCCGGGCACCCAGAAGTACTCCGTCGCCAACGCCGTCGACGCGTGGATCGACGGGAACCCGACCTACGGCATCGCGGGCGGCTTCCCGGCGAAGAAGCTGACGCTCGGTTACGAGTTCTACTACCGCGGCTGGAAGGGCGTCCCGGCCGGTGCGAAGAACGGCCTCGGCGGCACGGCCACCGGCGGCAGCGCACCGCGACCGCTGAGCCAGGCGGCCGGTATCGCCAACTACAAGGAACTGGGCGGCATCGTCGACAACCCGGCGACGACGTTCTGGGACGACGAGGCGAAGGCCGCGTACTTCTACAAGGACGGTGAGTTCTTCACCGGTCTCGACAAGCGCGCGATCCAGGCCCGTGCCGACTACGCCCGCACCCGCGGTCTGGGCGGCGCGATGATGTACTCGCTGATCGGTCTGGACGACAAGACCACCCTGCTGAACGAGATCGTGACGGCGGTCGGTCCCTCCCCCAACAACCCGGACCCGTCGCCGACCAACCCGAACCCCTCGCCCACCAACCCCAACCCGTCACCCACCAACCCGAACCCGACCCCCACGGGGCCGAACCCGGGCTGCACGGCGGCGGCGTGGGCAGCGGGATCGACGTACAACACCGGTTCGCTGGTCTCGCACAAGGGCCGCGTCTGGAAGGCCGGCTGGTGGACCCAGGGCGAAGAGCCCGGCACCACCGGTGAGTGGGGCGTCTGGCGCGACCAGGGCGCCTGCTGAACCGGTCCCCGGTGGCAAGCGAAGTGGCACGCAGTAGGTGGCACGTACCGAAGTGACAAGTGAAGTGACCCAGGACCACTGAGTCCCCCCACAACACCGCCCCCTTCCGGAAGCTGATTCCGGTCGGGGGCGGTCTTCGTCGTAGCGGCCCGGCGACTCGGCGGCCCGGGGCTCCGAGGGCAAGGGCGTCCGGGGCCGGGGCCGGCCGTCAGGCGGAGAGCGCGCCCACCCCGAGCATCTCGTCGATACGGTCGGCGGACACGGCCCGTGAGTACAGCCAGCCCTGCCCGAGGTCGCAGCCGATCCGCCGCAGCCGGGACGACTGGCCCGAGGTCTCCACGCACTCGGCCGTGACGGTGAGCCCGAGGCCGTGGGCGAGCTGCACCAGCGCCTCGACGATCATCTCGTCCGCCGGATTGGGGTGTGCCTCGTCCTGGAAGCCCCGTACGAACGAACCGTCGAGCTTCAGCGCGGACACCGGAAGCCGGCTGAGATACGCCAGATTCGAGTACCCGGTCCCGAAGTCGTCGATCGCGATCTGCACCCCCATGTCGCTGAGCGCCTGGAGCGCCTGGAGCGGGCGGCCCGCCGAGCCCATCACCGCGGACTCCGTCAGCTCCAGTTGCAGCAGTTCGGGGGCGAGCCCGGTCTCGGTGAGGATCTCCGCCACATCCGCCACCAGGTCCGAGTCCCAGACCTGCCGTACGGCGACATTGACGCTCACGAACAGCGGCGGCCGGTGCGGATGGTCCCGCTGCCAGGTGCTGGCCTGACGGCAGGCCGTCCGCAGCACCCAGCGCCCGAGCTGGACGATCGAGCCGTCGTCCTCGGCGATGGAGACGAACCGATTCGGCGCGAGCGTCCCGAACTGCGGGTGGCGCCAGCGCACCAGTGCCTCCACCCCCCGCGTCACGCCGTCCACCAGCCCCACCAGCGGCTGGTACTCCAGGGTGAACTCCCCGCGCTCCACCGCCGGGCGGAGCGTGGAGGAGAGCGCCTGCCGGGTCACCTGGTGCGCGTTGCGCTCGGGGTCGAAGAGGGTCCAGCGGGCCTTGCCGTCGGCCTTCGCCCAGTACAGCGTGGTGTCGGCGGCCTGCATCAGCCCGTTCGCGGTCGTCTCGGCGACCGCCCGCTCGACCACCCCGATCGAGGCGGAGACCGACAGCCGCTGGCCGTCCAGGTCGAACGGCAGCTGGAGCGTGTCCAGCACGGAGCGGGCCAGTTCGGTGAGCTGCTCCGTACCGGTGGACTCCTCGACGAGGATCGCGAACTCGTCGCCGCCGAGCCGGGCCACCAGCCGTCCGCCGCGCCCGTCCCCGACGGCGTTGGCGCACTCGCTGAGCCGCCCGGCGACGGCGGCGAGCAGCCGGTCGCCGACCCGGTGCCCCAGGGTGTCGTTGACGGCCTTGAAGCCGTCCAGGTCGAGATAGCAGAGCCCGATCCGCCCCGTGGAGCCACCGTCGTACGCCGAGGACTCCAGCGCCGCCGTGAGCCGCTCGAAGAACAGCTTGCGGTTGGGCAGCCGGGTCACGGTGTCATGCATCTGGAGGTGGCGCAGCCGGGCGCGCAGCTCGCGCCGGTCGCTGATGTCCGCGACCGAGAGCAGCACCCCGCGGCCGTCGGGAACCGGACCGGCCGTGATCTCCGCCCAGAGGGTGTGCCCGTCGGGGTGCTTGAGCCGGCGCGTACAGCGGAAGCGGGAGCTTCTGCCGTGCAGGACGTCGCGGTACGCGTGCCAGGCGCGGCGGTCCGACGCCAGATCGACCAGTTCGGCCGCGCGCCGGTCCCGCAGCGCGCCGGGCACGGTGCCGAACAGCGTGGCGAGCGCGTCGTTCGCGGCGACGATGCGGCCCTCGTGGTCGAGGAGGGCCATCGCGAGGTGCGCCGCGTTGAACGCGGCCCGGTGGTCTCGCAGTTCGGCGATGGAACAGCCGTGACGCTCCGTGATCTGTGGCCGGGTCCTGTCGGGTGCTGCGACTCCTGCGGGCCCTGTTCCTTCGGAGGTTCCGCTCACCGTTCACTCCCGCAGTGCAGTTGTGTCGTACAGGTGCGTACAGATGTGGTCGGGAAGGGTCGGGTACTTGGGGAAAAGATCGGGAAAGTGTGCCGATCATAGAGGCTGCCGCTGGGGCCGTTCCAGCTCCGCCACCTGGGTGCGGTCCACCCGGGTCGTCCGGACGATCGTTTCTGCACAGGTCTGTACAGGGCTGATTCCGCGCTGACCGAATGTGACGTTCCGTGACCCGTCGGAGTGTCTCGGAGTGTCGGGCGACACCGCCGTGACGCCGTGCGCCGCAGCCGGACCGTTATCGGGCCCGTGGCCCGGCCGACCCTGGTCGATCACCCGAGTGGGGCACCGGAACAGGGCGTACACCCCAAAACCCCTACAAGGTGGTTGAGGTGTCTCCCATTCCGCAGCCGGAGGTCTCGTGGAGGATCAGCAGTCACCCACGGGGCCACCCGGGGGAGCGGCAGGCGGCCGGGCGCCCGGGGGTGGCGCTCCAGGCGGTCTCCGCGCCCGCCCGTGCCGCCGTGCTCCGGGCGCCGGCTCGGCTGTCCCGGGGGCTCCCGGAGCGGGCAGGTGTGACCCGTCGGCCCCTGGTGCCGGGTTGCGTGATCTGTCAGCTCCCGGTGCCGGCCCGCGTGACCCGGCGGCTCCCGGTGCCGGGTTGCGTGATCCGGCGGCTTCAGACGCCGGCCCGGACGACTATCCGGCTCCGGACCACCCCTCGGCTCCGGACCATCCCTCGGCTCCGGGCGGCTCTCCGGCCCTGGGCGCCGACCGGGACGACCTCCCGGCTCCCGGCGCGGACCGGGACGACTCCCCGGCTCCCGCCGCCGCCGTGGGTGGTGGCCCCGCCGGGCCGCGCGGCCGGTCCCGTGGGTGGTGGGGCGCCGGGGGCGGGGAGCGGGGGCGGCTGCGCAGCACGGCGGCGGCGCTCACCTCGCTCATGGCGTTCGCCGCGACCTCCCTGGTCGCGGGTCCTGCCGTGGCCAAGACCTCAGCGGCCTCCTGCGCGCTGCCCCGTACCCCCGTCCATCACTCGCTGGGCCTCGACACCTGGAACTCCGCCTACCCGCGCCCGAACGGCCGGCTCGACGCTGTCATGATCTTCCTGTCGTTCCCGGACGCCGTGCCGCGAACCGATCCGGCCCAGCTCGCCGCCGACCACTTCCCCGAGACCAGCAGATTCTTCGAGCGCGCCTCGTACGGGAAGTTCTCGCTGGTCCCGCACGCGCAGCGCTCCTGGGTGCGGATGCCGAAGGCGTCGACGGCGTACGGCATAGACCGTGACTGGGACGCGCGCAGCCGGACCGAGTATCTGCGGGACGCGCTCGATGCCGCCGACCCCGGTGTCGACTTCTCCCGCCACGACATCGTCTATCTGGTCGCCGACCCGGACGCGCCGGGAGTGGACTCCGACGCCACGAAGGTCGTCAACTTCGACCGCCCGCTGCGGGCCGACGGCACCGACATCAAGCGGGTCGTCACCGTGTTCGAACGGCATCCGCCGGACCGCAATGTGCTGGCCCACGAGACCGGGCACGTCTTCGATCTGCCCGACCTCTACCACCGGCCGGAGAACGGCAAGGGCGACTGGGACACCCATGTCGGGGACTGGGATGTGATGGGCAGCCAGTTCGGGATGGCACCCGATCTCTTCGGCTGGCACAAGTGGAAGCTGGGCTGGCTGGACGGGCGGGCGGTGCGCTGTCTGACCAGGCCCGAGCTGATCACCCTGGAGCCGATCGCCGCACCCGTGCCCGGGGGCAGCCTCGGCACCCGGCTCGCGGTCGTACGGACCGGCCCCGGCACCGCGCTCGCCATCGAGGCGCGCGGGGCGACGGGCAACGACGAGTCGGTCTGTACGGAGGGGGTGCTCCTCTACCGCGTCCGGGCGGACGCCGCGTCGGGCGGCGGCCCCATCGAGGTGGTGGACACCCACCCGGACGGCGAGGCGTGCTGGGACCGGTCGGTCTACCCGGCGCTGGCGGACGCGCCGCTGGGGGTGGGCGAGACCTTCACGGTGCCGGGTGAGGACGTACGGGTCGAGGTCGCGGACCGCACCCGGTCCGGCGCGTGGACGGTCAGGATCACCACGGTGTAGGGCGGGGCGGAAGGATCACCGGGGTGATGACCGCGGGTCCGGATCACCGGGGTGATGACCGGGCGTACGGGTGCGGCGGTGACGGCCGGGCGTACGGGCACTGCGGTGATCGCCGGGCGTACGGGGCACCGCGGTGCGGCCCCGGCGGCCGGGATCGCCTCGGCCGCCCTCAGGGGCAGTGC